>JAGWUW010000236.1 GCA_028868235.1 Betaproteobacteria bacterium
CGAAGCAGAGGGGTGATGAATACCCGGCCCGGCGAAATCGGCGAAGTTTCTTTCCCAGATGCAGGTCATGATCGATCCCCGGTGCTTGCTTTTGTCTGCGTAATACCCCCCTCATGCAGCTTCCGTACCCGATGCCATACGGAGATGGCCGTCACACCTGCCTGGCCGGCAGGCGATCTCGAAGATGATTGTCCTGTGAGCGTTTCCATAGGTGATGTGACCGTAGATGGCCACCGTAGGTTCCCTTGTCGCAAAGCTGTCGGAACCCGACAAAAGGTGGCGTTCCTTGCCTTTGTCGCAAACATGACAAAGCTGCATGTTCCGCAAGTTGTTGAAAACAGGAGGTTTGTGGCGTTGATTCGGTGTGGCATGCCCTTTGCAAAGAAGAAGGCATCAACCCTTCGGAGAACCGACATGATCAATCTGACCCCCGCCGCCGTGAAGGCCGTTCAACGCTTCATCCGTGGTTCCGAAACGCCGGTTGCCGGCCTGCGCTTGGTCATTTCCGGTGGTGGCTGCTCCGGCCTGCAGTACGGCATGAAGCTGGAAGCCGAGAAGGCCGAGGACGACTGGGAACTGGAAGTCGAAGGCGTCAAGCTGCTGGTCGACCCGATGACCTTCCCGATGATCGACAACGTTACCGTCGATTTCGTCGACACCCTGACCCATACCGGGTTCAAGTTCGACAACCCGAACGCCAGCTCGCAGTGTTCCTGCGGCTCGTCGTTCTCGGTCTAAGGAGCGGGTGCCATGTGGGAATACTCTGACAAGGTCCGTGAGCACTTCTTCAACCCGCGCAACTCCGGTCCGCTGGAAGAAGCCAACGGCATCGGCGATGTCGGCTCCATCCAGTGCGGCGACGCACTGCGTCTGATGCTCAAGGTCGAGCCGGAAACTGAGGTCATCCAGGACGCGCATTTCCAGACCTTCGGCTGCGGTTCGGCTATCGCCTCGTCGTCGGCGCTGACCGAGATCATCAAGGGCATGACGCTGGACCAGGCGCTCGAAGTCTCGAACCAGAACATCGCCGATTACCTCGACGGCCTGCCGCCGGAAAAGATGCACTGCTCGGTCATGGGCCGCGAAGCCCTGCAGGCCGCCATCGCCAACTACCGTGGCGAGGAATGGTCGGATGATCACGAGGAAGGCGCCCTGATCTGCAAGTGCTTCGCCATCGACGCGGTGATGATCGAGGACGTGGTCAAGGCCAACAACCTGAACACTGTCGAGGAAGTGACCTTCTACACCAAGGCCGGCGGCGGCTGTGCGGCCTGCCACGAAGGCATCGAGGAAATCCTCGCCCAGATCAAGGCCGAACGCGCCGGCCCCGGCGAGGTTTCACCGCCGTCGGCCTGCCCGGCGACGCCCGAGGCACCGAAGCCGCCGACCAAGAAGCTGTCGATCGTCGAGAAGATCGCCAAGATTCAGGAAGTGCTGGAGTCGGTCCGTCCGATGCTGCTGCGCGACCATGGCGATGTCGAGCTGGCCGACGTCCAGGGCAAGAAGATCTACGTCCATCTGAAGGGCGCCTGCTCGGGCTGCATGATGGAAGCAGCCACCCTGGGCGGCATTCAGCAGAAGATGATCGAGACGCTGGGCGAACTGGTCCAGGTCCTGCCATCCTCGCACATGCCCGTAGAGGCCTGAGTCGGACAAACCCCATCACAACAGAGAACCCGAGGACCGTGCCATGAACCCGATCTACCTGGACAACAACGCCACGACGCGGGTCGATCCCGCCGTGGTCGAAGCCATGCTGCCGTTCTTCACCGAGCATTTCGGCAATGCTTCGTCGATCCATGCCTTTGGCAGCGAAGTCGGCAAGGCCTTGAAAAATGCCCGGAGCCAGGTGCAGGCGCTGCTTGGCGCCGAGCATGATTCGGAAATCATCTTCACCTCCTGCGGCACCGAGTCCGACTCGACCGCCATTCTTTCTGCGCTCAAGGCGCAGCCTGATCGCAATATGGTGCTCACCACCAACGTCGAGCATCCGGCCATCCTGACTCTGTGCGAATGGCTGGAGAGGGAAGGCTACATTGTCCATAAGCTCAAGGTGGACAAGAAGGGCCGTCTCGACATGGACGAGTACAAGTTCCTGTTGAACGACCGTGTCGCCATCGTTTCGGCGATGTGGGCCAACAACGAGACGGGCACGATCTTCCCGGTGGTCGAGATGGCCGAACTGGCGGCGGCCAAGGGCATCATGTTCCATACCGACGCTGTACAGGCCGTGGGCAAGATCCCCATCGACCTGAAGAGCACCAAGATCGACATGCTGTCGCTGTCCGGCCACAAGCTGCACGCGCCCAAGGGTATCGGCGTGCTGTACCTGCGCCGTGGCTGCCGCTTCCGGCCGCTGCTTCGGGGCGGTCATCAGGAGCGCGGACGTCGTGCCGGTACCGAGAATTCGGCATCCATCGTCGGCCTTGGCAAGGCCTGCGAGCTGGCCCTGAAGCACATGGAAGCCGAGAACACCATGGTCAAGCGCCTGCGCGACAAGCTGGAACATGGCATCCTCTCCCAGATCACCCACTGCTTCCCGACCGGCGATGTGTCCAACCGCCTGCCCAACACCAGCAACATCGCCTTCGAGTACATCGAGGGCGAGGCCATCCTCCTGCTGTTAAACAAACTGGGCATCGCCGCCAGCTCCGGCTCGGCCTGCACCTCCGGCTCGCTCGAACCGTCGCACGTGATGCGTGCAATGGGCATTCCCTACACCGCAGCCCACGGCACGATCCGTTTCTCGCTATCGGTCTATAACACCGAGGCCGAAATCGAGCGCGTCATCGAAGCCGTACCATCGATCATCGCCCAATTGCGCAAGCTTTCGCCCTACTGGGGAGAAAAGGGGCCTGCTGCCAATCCCCAGGAAAGCTTCGCACCGACTTACGCCTGACGGCTACCGTCTCTCTCTGCAGCAACTCGGTTCGGCTCCGGAAGCGATTCCGGGGCCCTTTTTCATTCCGACCTCCGACGCTCTCATGATTTTCTTTAGGCAACTCGGGCGATCGTGTGGAGGCGTTCATCTGATCCTGGGCGAATAATCGCTCCTGGGGCGGCTGAGTAACGGCCGAAAAAATACAGGAGACAATATGAAAAAACATCTTCCTACACGGATTTCCCGGCCCAGCCGGATGGTCGCACTACTGGCCGCCACCTTTCCCGGGCTGGCCATGGCAGATGCGACGGTGAGCCTCGACGCGGTCGTCGTGACCGGCAGCCGCGTCGAGCACAACACCTTTGACCTACCGGCGGCCATCGATGTGGTCGATGCCGCGCGTATCGGCACTGACCAAGCACGCGTCAATGCGTCGGAAGCACTCGCCTCGGTGCCTGGTATCACAGTCCAAAATCGCCAGAATTACGCGCAAGACCTGCAAATTTCTTCGCGTGGTTTCGGGGCCCGTTCGGCTTTCGGTGTGCGGGGAATCCGCCTGGTTGCCGATGGTATTCCGGCTTCGATGCCGGACGGCCAGGGGCAGGTCGCCACCTTCAACCTTGACCGCGCGGAGCGCATCGAGGTTATGCGTGGTCCGATGTCAGCCATGTACGGCAACCACGCCGGCGGGGTCATCCAGATGTTTACGCCGGAGGGGCATGGGGCACCGAGCGTTGAGGGTGGTTTCCTGGCAGGCAGCTACGGTACCTGGAAAACTGATCTTACCGCCCAAGGCGAGGCCGGGGGGGTCGGTTATGTGATTGATGCCTCGCGCTTTGCTACCGACGGCTACCGCGACCACAGCGCCGCCGAACGCGACCAGAGTATGGTCAAACTGACCTACCGACCCAGCCAGGACGGCAAGCTTACCTTCGTCGCCAATACCTTCCGGCAGGATGCGCAGGATCCGCAGGGGTTGCAGTGGTCGGAGTTCAAGGCTAATCCGCGCGGTCTGGCGCGGGATGCTTCTGGCAATTATCCGGCGCTGGCTTTCGATACCCGCAAGAGTATCGATCATACTCAAGGCGGTCTGACCTACGAACATCGTTTCGGTGATCAAACCGTGCAGGTATCAGCCTATGTCGGCCAGCGTTCGACGACGCAATACCAGTCTATCCCGGTGGCAGTCCAGACTTCATCCGCCAAGCAGTCTGGTGGCGTGATCGATTTTGATCGGGATTTCGCCGGGTTTTCCGGCCGCTGGACGGGTCGCTTCGGCCTGGCTGGTGGGCGGCTGACCACAAACGTCGGTTTCGACTTTGAGCAGGCGACCGACAATCGCCAAGGGTACGACAACTTTGTCGGCAGCGGTGTGCCGGCCAACTGTATCGCCAATATCTGTGGCGTTATGGGGCGCCTGCGTCGTAATGAGGAAGATCATGTCGCCACCTTCGACCAGTATGCCCAGGCCGAATGGCAAGGCGAGCGCTGGAATTTCAGCGGCGGTATGCGGCATAGTCATGTCGCCTTCAAAGTTGATGATCGGTACATCGTCCCGGGTAACGGTGACGACAGTGGTCGGATAAGCTACGACAAGACAACTCCGACCGCTGCCGCCATGTATCGCGTGAACGATCTACTGAATGTGTATGCCAGCGTGGCAAAAGGTTT
>JAGWUW010000237.1 GCA_028868235.1 Betaproteobacteria bacterium
CGCCGCAATCCGGGACAAGAGGCCGGCAATATCACCATTTTCTGGTTCGAGCATGGCTGGTTTTGGTTCATTCCTATGCAGAACGACATCACCAGTATTGGCATGGTGACTTGGCCGTACTACATGAAAACGAAGGGGGAGCGCAGCCTCGAGCAATTCTTGCGCGATGGTATCGCCCAGTGCCCAAAACTGAGCGAGCGTTTGATCGAAGCCAACCTGATCAACGAGGTCGAGGCCACCGGCAATTTTTCCTACGTGTCCGAGCGTAACCACGGCGACAACTACGTGATGCTTGGTGATGCCTATGCCTTCATCGATCCGGTATTTTCATCCGGTGTGCTGCTCGCCATGAACAGCGGGGTAATTGCCGCCGAGGCCATCGATACCTGCCTGAATACCCCTGCCAAAGCATCTGCTGCGCTAAAAAAATTCGATGCGCTGATGAAGCACGGGCCAAAGGAATTCTCGTGGTTTATCTACCGCGTGACCAACCCGATCATGCGCGACTTTTTCATGGGGCCACGTAACCTGTTCCGGACCAAGGAAGCGGTACTATCCATGCTGGCCGGTGATATTTTTGGCAAGACGCCGATCTGGTCGTCGATCTGGGCTTTCAAAGTGCTCTACTACATCGCCAATATCACACAGCCGAAGCGCGCTTTCATGGGCTGGAAACGTCGCAAGTTCAATATTCGCAAGGTCGACGAGAACGTCGTTTATAACGCCTAGTGTCTCTGCAATTCGTTTCCTCGCTGTCCGCGGTTCCACGTGAAACCGGCGGAGAATTCGGTGGTGCCCTGCTCGGCGAACCAGCGAACGGCGCTGTGCCGGCTTGGCCGGCACAGCGCATCTTTGCGCCTATGCTTGGTTCGACGACACCATTCCTGTATGAAACCTGGCTGACGACCTTGCCGGTACAAGCCGGCCGTGACGAGGAAATCGATTGGCGACGGACCGATGGTGTACTCTATGGCGTGCTCGAAATGGACGAGTCCGATTTTCTGGGTGCTCCGGATTGCTCGCCCCTGCAAGCGGCCAGTGCTGAGGCATATCGCCGAATCTTCCGCTTGCTCGATGCACAAGGCATACCTCACTTGTGGCGTGTGTGGAATTATCTGGCAGATATCAACCTGGAAACAGGGGGGCTGGAGCGCTATCGGCAATTTAACATCGGTCGCCAGGATGCCTTTCTCGGCAGCCATCGCGGGGCCACCGGCAATGTGCCGGCTGCCTGTGCCATTGGCTTGGCTGGCGGTTCCCTGAACATTGCCTTCATGGCCGGGATAACACCTGCGGTACCGGTTGAGAATCCACGTCAGGTCAGCGCCTATAATTACCCTACCGACTACGGCCCGCGCAGCCCGACATTTTCCAGAGCGGCGCTGGTCTATCCGGCAGAGCAAGAAATCCTGTTTATTTCCGGCACGGCGAGCATCGTCGGGCACCAGACGGTGCATCCAGGAGATGTGGTCGGCCAGTGCCGAGAATCCATGGCCAATATTGCTGCCGTGGTCGACGCAGCCAATCGGCGGTGCCGGTCCCCGGTCTTTTCATTGCACGCCCTTTGCTACCGGGTTTATGTTCGCCATGCCGGCGATTTTCATAAGGTGCGCGATACGTTGCAGTCGCTGGTCGGCGAAGCCGAGGTGGTTTATGTGCAAGCGGACATTTGCCGGCATGACTTGTTGCTTGAAATCGAGGCATTTGCCTCGCATGCACTGGAGAGTTGAAATGGCCGGAGCGCACATGACATGGAGGTTGAGCTTGGCGGCCGGTGCCCTGATCGGGGCGGTGAGTGTGGCCCAGTCTACCGAAGAGCAGCCTCTGTGGGAGTTCGGGGCTGGCGTAGCAGCCTTCAGTTTTCCCTCCTATCGCGGCTCGGACCAGACCAGTAATTTCCTCATGCCGGTGCCATACTTCACTTATCATGGCGATTTCTTCAAGGCTGACCGCCAGGGTATTCGTGGCAGTTTTTTTGATTCCGACCGCATCGACCTGACGGTGTCCGCTGCCTTGTCGCCACCGGCGAGCAGCGACGACATCACGGCCCGCAGCGGCATGCCCGATCTCAAGGCGTCCTTCGAAATTGGCCCGCAGGTGGATCTGACCTTGTGGCGCTCCGAAAACCGTGCCCGCTTCGTCAAGCTGCTGTTGCCTCTCCGCGCAGCCTTTACCGTCGAGGGCTCACCTAAGGACATCGGTTGGGTCTTTCATCCCAAGCTGAACATGGATGTGACCGATATTCCCGGTATGGCTGGCTGGAATCTCGGCCTGCTCGCTGGCCCGTTGTTCGGGGACAAGCGCCAGCATGCCTACTACTATTCTGTGGCGCCGCAGTATGCGACTGCTGCTCGCCCAATGTACGAGGCAGGGGCCGGCTATGCTGGAATGCAGTATCTGGCAGCCCTGTCCAAGCGCTTTCCGACATACTGGGTCGGCACCTTCATACGTTACGATAATCTGAGCGGTGCGACCTTTGAAAACAGTCCGCTGGTACGCCAAAAGGATTATATTGCCGGCGGCATCGCCATTACCTGGATTCTCGGAGAATCGTCGACCCGCGTTAAGGTCGATGACTGATACCTGCCAGTCCCGAAATCCGCTTTGGATTGCCTATGAATCCATTGCCATGATCATTGGCCTGGGCTCGTTGGTGCTGATCTGTCTCGGCTGGTTGCCCTTCGCCCTCCTTTTCAATCCCTTGTTGCCGCAGCGCTGGGCGCGATCGATTGGCCGTGCGTTCATTTCCAACGGTTTTCGCTTCTATCTGCGCATTCTCGAAATCTTTTGTGCTTGCCGTTTTGAGCTGCAGGAACTAGACCAACTGCGCGATTCGGGGCCGCTGATCATCGCTGCCAACCACCCGTCTCTGCTCGACGCGGTAATGATCGTTTCCCGCCTGCCCAACGCGGTGTGCGTTATGAAGGCTTCGTTGATGGATAACCTACTGTTCGGTGCTGCAGCCCGGCTGGCCCGCTATATCCGTAACGACGCTCCGCTTGAGATGATCCTCAATTCCCGCCAGGCCCTGCAGGATGGCGCCCGGCTGGTCATCTTTCCGGAAGGCACGCGGACCGGGAATTTTCCGGTCGATCCCTGTTCACCGAGCACCGGGCTGGTAGCCAACCGGGCCAAAGTGCCAGTGCAGACTGTCCTGATCGAATTTTCGACACCTTACCTGGGTAAGGCTTGGCCGCTTTTCCGCCGGCCAACGCTGCCCCTGACTTGCCGTGTCCGGCTGGGACGTCGTTTTGATCCGCCGACCAATGTGCAGAGTTTCACCGCCGAGATCGATGCCTATTTTCGGGCTGAACTGGGCGAAAATCGTGGCTCTCCTGTTTGCACTTCTGTCTGAAATCTCGTTTATGTGTGTCCGCTCATCGACTCATCTCGTCCTGATTCCCAGCTACAACCCCGGTCCCGGTGTTGTGGATACGGTAAGGGCTGCCCGGGCTCAATGGGCGCCGGTATGGGTGGTGGTGGACGGAAGTACTGATGGTACAGCCGAAACTTTGCGGACCCTGGCGGCGAGCGACGATGACCTGAAGGTGATTGTGCTGCCCGAGAACCGTGGCAAGGGTGCGGCAGTGCTCGAAGGCATTACGCAGGCAACAATGCAGGGTTACACCCATGCCCTGACCATGGACTCAGACGGCCAGCATCCGGCCGACCTGATTCCTGCCTTCATGACCGCGTCACAAGCTGAACCAGAAAAAATGGTCCTCGGCAAACCGGTGTTCGGCCCGGAAGCGCCAGCCTTGCGCGTTAATGGCCGCAAGGTGTCGAACGGCTGGGCCAATCTGGAAACGTTGTGGATGGGTATCGGGGATTCGTTGTACGGCTTCCGAGTTTATCCTGTCACGCCGCTGATCAAAATCATGCGCGGCAACCGTTTCATGCGCCGCTTCGACTTCGACCCCGAGGCTGTCGTCCGCTTGTGTTGGGCTGGTGTCCGGCCGATCAACATCGATGCGCCGGTACGCTATCTCTCCAGCGAAGAAGGCGGTGTTTCGCACTTCAAGTACCTGCGTGACAACACCCTGCTGACCTGGATGCACACCCGCCTGTTCGTCGGTTTTGTGCTGCGCCTGCCATTACTCCTGATCCGCTACCTGACTGTGACTGATTGACCCGATGGAATCCCTGCGCCAATTCGCCCTTCGTTATTTGATAGCTGACGCTGCTCCACTCTCCGCCCGTGAGCGGAATATCAGTGCCCTGGCCGGCTGCATTGGCATCTTGCTGATGCAAGGCATACTCGGTGTGTGGCCAGGAAATCCAAGCCTCAGCTACCTGCTCGCGCCGTTAGGAGCATCCACCGTCATCCTCTTCGCTCTACCGCACAGCCCCCTAGCCCAGCCGTGGTCGATGGTCGGTGGCCTGCTGGTTTCAGCCGTGATTGGCTATGCCTGCGGTCTTTACGTGCAGCCTTCCTGGCTGGCGGTGGGCGCGGCGCTCGGGGTATCGATCTGGGTGACCGCCCGATTGCGCTGTATCCACCCACCGGGCGGTGCCATGGCCATGCTGTTCGCCATTGCCGCCCAG
>JAGWUW010000238.1 GCA_028868235.1 Betaproteobacteria bacterium
GTGCGACAGGACGAAGGACCATTCGGGCAGCGTCAGGTCGTAGGGGTCGGGCAGCAGGTGAGCGCCGGCGGCTAGTGCGAACTGTTCGCCCAGGGCGAAATCGCGGTTGCCGTGCATGACGAAAATCTTCAATCCGGCATCGCTGGCAGCGCGCAGGGCGGCGGTGATCGTGTTGTGATACGGGTCGTCGATGTCGTCGCCGACCCAGACCTCGAACAGGTCGCCGAGGATGTACAGGGCCTCGGCCTGGCGGGCGCGGCCGGCCAAAAAGCGGAGGAACAAAGCAGTCGCCCCGGGTGACCGGGGCGACAGGTGCAGATCGGAGATGAAGAGGATCAAACGATCTCGGCCTTCTCGATGATCACGTCTTCCTTCGGAACGTCCTGGTGGAAGCCCTTGTTGCCGGTGGCGACGGTGCGAATCTTGTCGACCACGTCCATGCCTTCGGTGACTTCGCCAAACACGCAATAGCCCCAACCCTGGCCGGACGGCGACTTGAAATCGAGGAAATCGTTGTCGACGACATTGATGAAAAACTGAGCAGTGGCCGAGTGCGGATCATTAGTACGCGCCATGGCGATCGTGCCGCGCTTGTTCTTCAGGCCGTTGGCAGCCTCGTTCTCGATCGGGGCCTGGCACTGCTTCTGGTTCATGCCCGGTTCCATGCCGCCACCCTGGATCATGAAGTTCTTGATGACGCGGTGGAAGATAGTGTTGTTGTAATGGCCGGCTTCGACGTAGGAAATGAAATTGGCAACCGTCTTCGGGGCCTTTTCGGCATCCAGCTTAAGGGTAATGGAACCTTGGTTGGTGGTTAGTTTGACTTGAGACATGGTTAGGAAACCTTACTTTTCAGAGATAATTTTGACGTTCTGGATGATGACCGGAGACGTCGGAACGTTTTCGTAGTAGCCAGCGCTGCCGGTAGGCACCTTGGCGATTTTGTCGACGACGTCCATGCCATGGGTTACCTTGCCGAAGACGGCATACCCCCAAGTGCGTCCGTCCGCCGGTGAGCGATAGTTTAGGAAGCTGTTGTCCTTCAGGTTGATGAAGAACTGGACCTTGGCCGAGTGCGGATCCTGCGTGCGGGCCATAGCGACTGTCCCACGGTCATTGGTCAAGCCATTGTTAGCTTCGTTTTGTAGCGCAGGGGTACGCGGTTTTTTCTCTTCCATTGCGGAATTAAAGCCACCTCCCTGAATCATGAAGCCGTCGATCACGCGATGGAAGATGGTTGCCTCGTAGAAGCCGTGCTTGGCGTTGTAGAGAAACATTTCCACCGTTTTCGGTGCCTTTTCCGGGAAAAGTTCCAAGGTGATCGCGCCCAGATTGGTGGTCATTTCGACCGTCGGTGCAGCCCAAGCAATGGCCGCAGCGAGCAGGCCGGCGGCGAGCACGGATATTTTTTTCAACATCAGGCAGTTCCTTCGTAGATGATTTTCCATTTGCCGTCTTCGCGCACCCAGTACTGGCGCTTTTTCATCTGGTTATCCAGGTTGTTGCTATGGTAGTCCTGTTCAAAGGTGACGACGACGACCTCGTCCTTGCCCGGGTTACGGAACACGGACAGGTTGTTTAATTTGACTTTTATCCATTCCTTGCTGGAATTGACCTGTTTTTTCTGGGCAGCGAACTCGTCGAAATTCTGCTCGCCAGACTTGAAGCGTTTCGAGTAGTGGCTCAGAAAGCGCCCTGTGTCACGACTTTCCCAGTCGGCACGCCAAGCATCGATGGTTTGGTTTAGTTCGCTCCGCTCCTTGTTCCAGTCGTCCAGCGATAGCCACTCGACCGAGTCGCTGATGATTACCGGTGTCAGGCCGACCTGAAGGTTCTTGGCAACGACATCGAGGTCCTGGTTAGTCAGAACCACGCAACCGTCGGAGGCACGAGGGGGGCGGGCGAAGGTGTCGGATGGGGTGCCGTGCAGCCAGATGCCGCTTCCACCACGCCCTTGGCGCTTATCCCATTCGTTCGGGTAATTGAGGGGGAAGGCGCCGCTGCCGTAGAGGTCGGCCAGCTTCTGCTTGGGCAGGTTGGCCGTAACGTGATAGACGCCGACAGGTGTTTTTTTGTCGCCTTCGGCAAGTTTTTCAGCCCCCAATTTCCCGTGGGTGACATAGTAATCGGCGACGAAACGCGGCCGGCCACCATGTTTGCGGTCATTTTCGTAGAGATACAGCCGTGAGCGTTTTGTGTCGACGACGATTGCGTAGTGTTGGTCCTGCTCCATTTGCAGCAGATAGCGCGGCACGAAATCGACGGGCGGCTTCTCGCGATAGGCCTTGAGACGAACAAGGGCCTCGGCGCGAAGGTCGGCCACCTTGTCAGCGGGAGCATCGCTGAGTGCACCGAAGGTCTGGATGGGGTGGGTCTTTGCCAGCAGTAGGTCGCCCTTGATCAGGTTGGCCAAACGATAATTCGGATGTTGACGGAGCAACGCTTCGGTCAGTTGTAAAGCATTACCCAGTCGATTGGCTTCAATTTCGGCGAAGATTCGAGCCAAGGTTTCTTCCGGGCCGGAGTCGGAGACAACGGATGAAAAGGGTGATGTTGCCGCCAATGCGTCGGCAGCGCTCCGAACCAGCGGACTGCTGGCCGTCGGCAAATTGCCGGCCGGCTTGGCGTCTCCCGGCTTGTCGGACAGCTTGGCGATAGCCCCTGCAGTAACGGTTGCGGCCAGCGCCAGCAGGAGATAGCGAATTTTTACCCTCACCGAGCGTTTTCTTCCTTGATCAGCCACTTGCTACCCGAACGAACCAGAACCAGGGTCTTGGTCGAGGAACTGGAAAGGCCGGTAGCCTTGTAATGCTGGCGGAACTTGACGGTGGCCTTGTCTCCGTTGACTGTGATTTGCGGCGTATCGACCGTAACGGAAATCTTGCCACCCTTGCCGGCGATACGCTGCTCACGCTCCTGTTCCCAGGCTTTGCGGCTCGTGCCTTTCGGGGTGTCGAAGTCGCTTGCATAGGCGCCTAGGTAGGCCTTCATGTCCTTCCGCGACCAAGCGTCTGCCCAGGCGTTGACGGCCTTGAGCACGTCATCGTTGCTGCTGGCTGCTGCAGGTTTGGTAGCGGCCGGAGCGGGAGTAGGGGCCGGCGCTGGAGTGGCAGTGGCAGTGGCGACTGGGGCGGGGCTCGGTGCAGGGGCGGCGGCAGCGCCCGCCGTAGCGGCAATGACGGTTGCAGTGGCCTGGGTTGTCGGCTTGGTGGTCACCGGGGCGGCGACAGGAGTCGGCGCGGGCTGGATGGCAGGTGCCGCTGCCGCAGTGGCAGGAACAGGCTGCGGCTTGACGTTGCCCTTGCCGGAGGTAGTAATCAGGTCACGGATCAGCGCCAGCTTGTTCTGGGTTGCCGAGTTGGAATTGTCCAGTTGCAGTGCTTTGTCGTAGGCTTGGCTGGCCAGCTTGGCGTAGACGTCGCCGAGGTTTTCATAGGCGATGGCGTAGGACGGGTGAGTCCTTATGGCCATTTCCAGCGCCGTGCGGGCCTTGTCGTACTGCTTCTGCTGGGCGTAGAGCACGGCCAGGTTGTTGTAGGGTTCCGGCAGTTCCGGGTAATCCTCGGACAGCTTGGTGAATACGGCGATAGCGTCAGCCGGCTTGTTCATCTCGGTGTAGATCAGACCCTTGAGGAAGCGGCCCTGGGCGTCCTTGGGGCGGCTGCTCAGGTAGGCGTCGACCTTTTCCATGGCCTGCGGATACTGGCCTTGCTTGATCAGACGCTGGACTTCCGGCAGGTTGTCTGCAAAGACCGGAGCGGCAAAGCCGATAGCCAGCCCGATCGCCACTGCGCGCAACATCTTGAGTTGCCGAATACGGGTCTGGGACAGGGAGGTGGGGGTCATCGTTATGCTATACTTTTCAGGGTTATACGATCCTTTGATTCTACCAAAAACGCCGGTGAATCCATAGTTTTAAGCATCCCGGCGTTGTCTTGAAAACATCCCGGCATGCTAAAGATTTACAACTCGCTGAAGCGCGAAAAACAACCGTTCACCCCGATCGATCCTGGCAAGGTTCGCATGTACGTCTGCGGCATGACCGTCTACGACTACTGTCATCTCGGTCACGCCCGTGTGATGGTCGTTTTCGACATGGTCTACCGCTGGCTGAAGGCCTCGGGTTACGACGTCACTTACGTTCGCAATATTACCGACATCGACGACAAGATCATCAGACGTGCCATCGAGAACGGCGAGACGATCCAGCAACTGACCGACCGCTTCATCGCTTACATGCACGAAGACGCCGATGCGCTCGGTGTTCAGCGTCCGGACCACGAGCCGCGCGCCACCGCATACGTGCCGGAAATGCTCGATCTGATCGGCAAACTGGAAAGCAATGGCCTGGCTTATAAGGCGGCCGATGGCGACGTGAATTACGCAGTGCGCAAGTTCCCTGGCTACGGCAAACTATCCGGCAAATCGCTCGACGACCTGCGCGCCGGCGAGCGGGTAGAGGTCGATTCGGCCAAGCAGGACCCGCTCGATTTCGTTCTGTGGAAGC
>JAGWUW010000239.1 GCA_028868235.1 Betaproteobacteria bacterium
CCGCACAGCTTTAGAGCAGCACCCGCGCCATGTCGATGACGTCCTTCGCCACCTTGGAGATGGTCTGGCCACGTTCCATGGCCAGCTTGCGCATGGCGTGGTAGGCCGCATCTTCATCGAGGCCACGTGCTTTCATCAGCACGCCCTTGGCCTTGTCGACCAGTTTGCGGTCAGAAAGCTTTTGTGAAATCTCGTCAAGTTCGCGGCGCAAGGCCTGGGTATCCTCGAAACGCGCTCGCGCCACCTCGACGATAGGTTTGATGCGCTTGGGGTCAAGACCATCGACGATGTATGCTGAAACGCCCGCCTTGACAGCGTCGCGGATGGTTTCCTGGCCGTCTTCCTGAGTAAAAATCACCACCGGACGCGGCATGTCCTTGTTCATGGCAGCCAGGTTCTCCAGCGTGTCGCGACTGGGCGAATCGGTGTCGATCAGGATGACGTCTGGCTGGAGTTTTTCGACTTCGGCCGTCAGGTTGTCGGCGCCGGCCAAGATGGCTGCCACCTGATAGCCGGCGAGTGCCAGCCCGGCGCAAATTTCGCCGGCGCGAGCCTTGGATTCATCGATGACGAGTACAGTAAGCATGGTCGATGCACAGCAAGTTACAGGCCAGCCAATGCCAGCGCCGTCTCCGCCATTGCCTGCATCACCGCCTGCTGCTCGCCAATCGGGCCGGTCAGGACAAAGTCGACAGTTGGGTAATCGGTGCGCAAACCGTCGACAATCTCCGGCAGTTCTCGCTTCAAGTGCCCCCCCTGTGCGATGAACATCGGGATAACACAGATTTTCGTTGTACCAGCCAGCACCCGCTCGGCAACGCATTCGGCCAGGGTCGGCTTCATGAACTCGAGAAAGGCCAGTTCGACCTCGGCGGTAGCCTGCTGTGCCTTGAGCAAGGACTGGATATGACGCATCGGCTGTGCCCACTCCGGATCACGGGCGCCGTGGGCAAAAAGAATCAGGGCTGTACTCATCAATGCAATCTCGGGGTAAGTCGGTTGATTATGCGATGCTCGCCCTTTTCTGACCAGCCTATCCGCTCAAAGTGCCCGTTTTGCAGCGGAATCGGCGTTTTCCCTCTCCTGCGGGGAAATCGGCCAACCATTAAAAATCGTAAATTAGGCATTTGTGGCATAATCAAAACGACCTACCAATTTGGTAGGTAGTAGGATCATCGAAGGTCGGACATCACCGACCTCTGCAACGCAAGAGCGAGACTACGATGAACAAGGATCAGGAAATCCTCGCGGTAAGCCGGTTGGTCTTCGAACTCACCACCATGGGTCAGTCCGAGGCGGATCTGGATGGAATGCTCGCCAAGTTGCACGGCCTGCTCGTCACGCTCCCCGGTATTCATGTCCTGCCGCACAGCGCAATCCTGCTCTACAACCCACGCCGACATCTCATCCAGGTCGCCCAGTTCGGGCTACCCGCCGCTTGGGAGAACCCGGTGCAAAGGGAAAACTCCCGTCCGGAAGCCGATTTGCATG
Source organism: Betaproteobacteria bacterium (assembly GCA_028868235.1). Lineage (GTDB taxonomy): Bacteria > Pseudomonadota > Gammaproteobacteria > Burkholderiales > Rhodocyclaceae > Azonexus. The sequence goes on from JAGWUW010000239.1 coordinate 1,492, forward strand.
CCGACGTTGCCTACGTTGCAACGCCGGCCACCCATCACCCGACTCTGTCAGTATCTGGCATCGACGACCACGCTCCTTGCTTCATCCTGCCGCTCAGCGATGACGGACGCCAACTGGGCGAGGCACTACTCTTCATCGGCCCCGAATGGCACCCCGATGCGATCGAAGTTGAATTCATGACCGACCTGTCGCGTGCCCTGTCCATGCTCGTCTCCCGCCGGTTGATGAACGAAACGCTGCGCGTGCGCGAAGTCGAGCTCGAAGATGCCCGTACCGACGCCATTCGTCGCCTCGGAGCCGCATCCGAATACCGGGACAACGAGACCGGCATGCACGTCATGCGGATGACCCACTTCGCCACGGCGATTGCCAAGGCGATGGATCTGCCGCTGGAAATGCGCGAAATGCTCGCCATCTGCGCCCCGATGCACGACGTCGGCAAAATCGGCATCGCCGACGCCATCCTGCTCAAGCCTGGGCGGCTGACACCTGACGAATATGAGGTGATGAAAACCCATACCGAGATCGGCGAGCGCCTGCTCGGTGGCAACGACGCACTGATCGCCGCTGCCCGCGACATTGCTGCCTATCACCATGAACGCTGGGATGGCAGCGGCTACCCATACGGCCTCCGCGGCGAAGCCATCCCGGTACTGGCCCGCATTTGCGCCATTGCCGACGTCTTCGACGCCCTCACTTCGATTCGCCCCTACAAGCGGCCGTGGCCCATCGAAGATGCCGTCGCTTACTTGCACGAGGAATCCGGTACGCATTTCGATCCTGCGGTGGTCGCTGCCTTTGATCAGGCCCTGCCGGAAATCGCCCGTATCCGCGAACTGTATCGCGACGACATCATCGATCCGAACCAAGCCATTTCGCTGCCAGCCAGCGCCTATCGTCCGGACGGATGGGTCGCCTGGGATGCATCGCTGTGCATCGGTATCGATGCCATTGATGAGCACCACCGTTACCTGTTCGACCTGACAAACGACCTGTTCGACGTAGTCCAGGAAAAACGCGGCTCGCGCGAAGTAGCCAGGGTTCTCAAGGCCCTGGACCAATACACGCAGGTTCATTTCCGGGCCGAAGAGCGCATGATGGACCACTACGGCTACACTGAGCAGAATCGGCAGCACGATCAGCACCGTGCCTTCGAGGAAAAACTCGACGAGTTCTATGCTGAACTGCACGAGAACCCGCTGACGGCCCAGTTCGATGCCCTGCTCTACCTGCGCGAATGGCTGATCCGCCACATCAAGATCGAGGACGCCAAACTGGTGACTTTGCGCGACGCCGCCTAGGGTGCCAAGGATGCGCCAAGCTTAGCGCATCAACAACAACCAGAGCACCAGATTCAAGGCCAGCGAGATGCCGGCCATCGCCTTCCAGAATTTTAGTGGATTCCGCTGCGCCAGCGGCTGCCGGGCCGGCGCGGCGATCGGTCGGGTTGCTCCCCGCTCCAGCGCCAGGATGAACTCTTCTGCTGTCTCGAAACGATCCCTCCCTTCCCGGGCCACAGCCTTGAGCACGACATTTTCCAGCCAGCCGGGAATTTCCGGCCGCCAGCGGGTGGGCCGGGTCGGTTCACCGAACCTGGGCGTCTGGAAAGGCTCGATCTCGCCGTAAGGGAATTTACGGGTCAACAGGTGGTAGAGCACGACGCCCGCCGCGTAGAGATCGTGGCCAAATTCCGGCTCCGGGTTTTCGAATAACTCGGGCGCCATGTAGGATGGCGTCCCGGCCTGGCCGATTGGGTCGCCAACCTCCCGTTCAGCGAGGCTGACCGCAACGCCGAGGTCGAGTATGCGCAGGATGCCGTCCTGCCCAAGGTGGATGTTGTCGGTCTTGATGTCGCGATGCACGATTTCGAGGCGATGCAGCGCGGAAATCGCCTTGAGCAACGCGACGCCGAGGCGTGCCACTTCGCCGACCGGGAAATGCTGATCGCCATCCAGACGCTCTTGCAGCGTCGCTCCGGCATGCCAAGTCATCAGGTAATACAAGCAGCTGCGATGATCGGCCGGAATGACCTGCGGGAAGAACGGCGAAACGACCCGCCTGGCCCGCCACTCCTCCATCAGAAGGGCAGCAGAGGCACCGGCGTCGCCCGCCATGCCCGGCTGCAGCGTCTTGAGCACCAATTGCAGGCCGTTGCGCGAGTTTCTAACCCGGTAGAGCAATGTTTCGCGAGAGTCGTGCAGCACATCCTCGATGACCAGCCCATCCAGTTCATGGCCTGGCCGGAGCTTGGGCGGCAGGGGCAGGCTGGCTGCGCCTTCCATACTATCGCGCAGATTGGCCGGTGGTAAGGCCAGCACATCGACCACCACAGCCGAGGCATTGTCGTTCCCACCATGGGCGAGCGCCAAGCTGGTCAGCGCCGCAGCAGCCCCCTGCGGCTCGGGATGATCGAGCAGCAAATCCGCCATCAGGACATCGGGCAGCACGCCCCACACCCCGTCGGAAACGAGCAGGAAACGGTCGTCGACGGCCAATTCGCCGTCGGCAAAATCCATCAGCACCCGCGGATCGAGACCGATGGCCCGCGACAGCACGTTGTTCAGCTCCGGATGTTCCCAGATGTGATCGACGGTCAATTGCTGCAAACGCCCTCCCTGCAGCCGGTAGATGCGCGAATCGCCGATGTGCGCCGTGCAGAAGCGTCGGCCGCGCAACACCACCGCCGACAGGGTGGTGGCCATGCCAGCCAGGTCAGCATTGCGGCTACCTTCGGCGATCACCCAGCGGTTGAGCGCCGTGATCACCGTCTCGATGGCGCGCGCGACACTCCAGGTATCGGGGGTGGCGAAGTAATCGGCAAGCAGGCCGCGCACCGTGTATTCGGCCGCCTCGCGTCCGCCCTTGTGGCCGCCGATACCATCGGCAACAGCGGCGATAATGCCCTTGGTCTCCAGTTCCAGGCCATCCGGCGTGGCAACTCCGCAGAAGTCCTCATTGCGCTCACGTGGCCCCGTCAGCGAGGAATGTCCTATGGCTACGTTTAGTGGCATGGT
>JAGWUW010000240.1 GCA_028868235.1 Betaproteobacteria bacterium
GAGCTTACCCCTTTCAAGACGCCGTTTTCTCTCACAGGCCTGGGGCGTTTTCTGGGCATGCTGCCTTGGTTTGCCTTCCCGGCCATGCCGCTCGCAGCCTGGACGCTGTGGTTAGGCCGCAAGGATCTAAAAGCGCCAAACCTGCTGTTACCGTTAATTTTCTTGGGCATTATCCTGCTGTTGCTGGCATGGGCTTTTCGTCCACGCGAGATTCCCTCGCTCCTCTTGCTACCGCCACTCGCCCTACTGGCCACCACAGGGGCTTTGTCCTTGCGCCGCGGCGCGGCCAGCGCCTTCGACTGGTTTGCGATGTCCACCTTTAGCCTGTTCGCGGTGGTCGTCTGGGTTGGCTGGTCGGCGATGGCACTAGGCTGGCCGAGCAAGCTGGCCGAGCGGGCGGTCATCCTGCGCCCCGGCTTCGTTGGCCAGGTTCACTGGTTCGCACTGCTTATCGCCTTGGCCGCCACGGCATGGTGGCTATGGCTAATCGTTACTGCCCCGCGTTCACCATACCGTAGCCTGACGCACTGGACACTGGGCTTCACGACTCTGTGGCTGTTGGCCACCAGCCTGATATTACCCTGGTTCGACTACGGCAAGACCTATCGCCCTGTAGCCCAGGCCATCGCCAATGCGCTACCCGACAACCACGGCTGCCTAGCTGAGCGCGGATTGAGCGATACGCAATTGGCGTCGATGTCCTATTTCGTCGAAATCGAACCTGTCGCCGAGGCCTCGAAAGCAGGGCAGGCCTGTAATTGGTTGTTGGTAGTCGGCGATACGCGCCGCGAACTGGCTGCACCAAGTACTCAGTGGAGCAAGGCCTGGGAAGGAAGTCGCCCGGGCGATCACAAGGAAAAATTCCGTCTCTACCGTCGTTGATGGCTGCGACCGCTGGTCGGCAAACGCAGCCCTCTTGAACGATCAGCCCTTCAGGAAGTGCTCCCGGTAATATTTGAGTTCATCAATGGATTCGTAGATATCTGCCATCGCCGTGTGCTTGCTCTTCTTCTTGAAACCCTTGTAGACCTCAGGCTGCCAGCGCTTACACAACTCTTTCAGCGTACTGACGTCGAGATTGCGGTAATGAAAGAAGGCCTCCAGGGTCGGCATGTAGCGTGCCATGAAGCGGCGATCCTGTCCGATAGAGTTTCCGCACATCGGCGAATGGTTAGCTAGGGAATATTTCTTCAGGAATTCCAGCGCCGCCGCTTCGACATCGGCCTCGTTCATCATTGAGGCCTTGACCTTGTCGATCAGACCGGAACGACCATGCGTTTTCTGGTTCCAATCATCCATGGCAGCCAGCGTTTCGTCGGACTGGTGCACCACCCATGACGGGGATTCGGCAACCATCTCCAGTTCCGAATTGGTGACGACCATCGCCATTTCAATAATGCGATCTCCATCCGGATTCAAACCCGTCATTTCCATGTCCAGCCAGACGAGGTTGTTTGCATTGCCTGCCATATAATTGCCCGATTTCTTAAAAACTTTAATTTTCGCACAGCTTTACCTGACCTTCGTGACCCAAAACTTTACCCTGATTTTTCTGGCCTTCTTCGCGCTGACCCTGCTCATCCGCCTGTGGTTGAAGCTGCGCCATATCCGCTTTGTCTCCGCACATCGCGATGCCCTGCCAGCGGAGTTCGCTGAAAGCATCACCTTGCCGACCCACCAAAAGGCGGCCGACTACACCGTCGATCGCAGTAGGGCGGCAGTTGTTGGCACCTTCGTCGATGCCGGCCTGTTATTGGCGTTAACGCTGGGCGGCGGGCTGACTGGCCTGCATGATTTCTGGTCAGCTCGCGTCGACGGCCTAGCCTATGGCTTGGTTATGATTTTCAGCCTGATGCTCATTTCCGGCCTGCTAGACCTGCCGCTTTCCCTATACAACCAGTTCGTCATCGAGGCCCGCCATGGCTTCAACCGCATGACCCTTGGCCTGTTCTTTGCCGATCTGGTCAAGCAAACACTGCTCGGAGCCGTGATTGGCGCCCCTGTCATCCTCGCCGTGCTATGGCTTATGGGCGCTATGGGCGAATTTTGGTGGCTATATGTCTGGCTGTTCTGGTCTGCCTTCAACATGCTGCTAATGTTCGTCTATCCGACGTGGATTGCACCGCTGTTCAACAAGTTCTCGCCGCTTGAGGATGGCGAGATGAAGTCGCGCGTTGAAGCCCTGCTCGCTCGCTGCGGCTTCCGCTCTTCCGGCCTCTTCGTCATGGATGGCTCTAAGCGCTCGAGCCATGGCAACGCCTATTTCACGGGCTTCGGCAACAACAAGCGTATCGTCTTCTTCGACACCCTGCTGACCCGCCTCAATCCGCCCGAGCTCGAGGCCGTGCTCGCCCACGAACTCGGCCACTTCCGCAAGAAGCACGTGCTTAAGCGCCTGGTCATGATGTTCGCCGGTTCACTCGCGTTCCTCTGGCTGCTCGGCCAATTGATAGACGCCCCATGGTTCTACGCCGGTCTGGGCGTCGCAACAGGCAATACCGCACTGGCCCTGATCCTGTTTTTCCTGGTCATGCCGGCGTTCACCTTTCCGCTGACCCCGCTGATGAGCTGGTTATCGCGCCAACACGAATTCGAGGCCGACGCCTATGCCGCCGAGCACGCCGCGGCCGACGACCTTGTCCATGCACTGGTGAAGCTCTACAGGGATAACGCCTCGACCTTGACCCCCGACCCCTTGCACTCGTTGTTCTACGATTCGCACCCACCAGCCGCACAGCGTATCGCCCATTTACAGTTGCTGCCGGGCAAGGCCTGATGGACGGCCGGGTCGTCGCTGCACATGGCCGGCAGTACGTAGTCGAACTCTCCGACGGAAGCCTGCTGCCCTGCTTCCCACGCGGCAAGAAAAGCGAAATCGCTTGTGGCGATCGGGTCGATATCAAGCGTACCTCAGACGATCAGGGCGTCGTCGAAGCCATTCATCCGCGCAACAGCCTGCTTTATCGCTCGAACGAAATCCGTCAGAAGCTGATTGCCGCCAACGTCGACCAGATCGTTATCGTTGTCGCCACCGAACCGGCCTTTTCCGACGAACTTATTACCCGCGCCCTACTCGCCGCCGAAAGCGAAGAAATCGCACCGCTCATCGTGCTCAACAAGTGCGACCTGGCTGAAAAACTACCGGGTGCCCGGGAGCGTCTGGCCTCCCTGGCCGCGCTCGGCTACCCCATTCTCGAACTGTCCGCCCGCGATCATGCTGAAGACCTGCGCCCCTACCTAGCGGGTAAGACCAGCGTGCTCGTCGGTCAGTCCGGCATGGGCAAATCGACGTTGGTCAATGCACTGATCCCGGAAGCTAATGCCGCCACACGCGAAATCTCGCAGGCACTCGACTCCGGTAAGCACACCACCACGCACGCCACGCTCTATCATCTGGATGCAAACAGTGACTTGATCGACTCGCCCGGCTTGCAGGAATTCGGCCTTGGCCATCTCGACCGCCAGGAAATCGAAGTCGCCTTCCGCGAATTTCGTGCATATCTTGGCCAATGCCGCTTCCGCGACTGCCGACACGACCGTGAGCCAGGCTGCGCTCTAGTTACCGCCGTAGCAAGTGGTGAAATCGACCCAAACCGCTTTGCCATTTATCACCGTATCCTTGGTACGCGACGCGACGCCTGATCTGCCATGCCCGGTGCATTACGAAAACACAAAGTTGGCAATATTTACGTGAGAAGGTGATAATTATTGCAAAGTTGCCACTAACGGACGATCTCATATAGCCCATGGAAGCCCGCCAACCAACCATATTGATCGTCGACGACACGCCAGAGAACCTCAGTGTTCTCGGCGAGTTGTTGCAGCCAACTTTCCGTGTGCGAGCTGCCAACTCCGGGCGGCGCGCCTTGCAGATCGCGATGGCAGATCCGACGCCCGACATTATTCTGCTTGATGTCATGATGCCGGACATGGACGGTTACGAAGTCCTGGCCGAATTGCAAGCCTCGGAAGTCACCCGCAAAATCCCGGTGATCTTCGTCACGGCCATGGATGGCACGGCCGATGAGGAGCGCGGTCTGGAACTGGGAGCGGTGGATTACATCACCAAGCCAATCCGGCCTAGCATTGTTCTCGCTCGGGTGCGCACCCAGCTCGAATTAAAGGCGGCACGCGACATCCTGAGCGACCAGAACGCCTTTCTGGAGAGCGAAGTCACGCGCCGCATGCACGAAAATCAGCTGATACAGGAAGTCAGCATCCATGCTCTCGCCCGCCTCGCCGAAACCCGCGACCCCGAGACTGGCAAGCATTTACGACGCACCCAGGAATATGTGCTGACCCTCGCCAAGCGCCTGCAACAGCACCCGCGCTTTGCCGCATACCTGGACGAACGGACGATCAACGCCCTCGTTCAGTCTGCTCCGCTACACGATATCGGCAAGGTCGGCATTCCCGACCACATCCTCCTCAAACCCGGCAAGCTGACACCGGATGAGTGGGAAATCATGAAAACGCACGCAGAGCTGGGAAGCAATGCCATCGC
>JAGWUW010000241.1 GCA_028868235.1 Betaproteobacteria bacterium
AGAGCAACACATATGCCATGGGGCTGGTCGAGCAGTATGCGCAGGCCCGCTACCGCGAAGACGGCCAAGTCAAAGTCGAGCAAACCGGCAACATCATGTACGCGCGAGTCATGCACTCCTACGATGACGCGGGAATGCCACACGCGCATGAACACATGGGCGTGGTCAATGCGACGCAGAACAGCGACGGCAAGATCGTCCCGCTCGACAACCGGCAGATTTGGGCAAACAGCGCACTGGTCGGCAGCGCAACCGCCCGGGTACTCGCGGACAAGGTGCGCGAGCTCGGGTATGAAATTCAGGTCCACCCGAACGGGAAGGGCTGGGACATCGCCAACATGCCGCGAGAGATCATCGAGGCAAATTCGGTGCGCAGCGCCGAGATCAAGGATCGCCTCGTTGAACTCGGCACCGCCGGCCACGGCGCGAACCGGATCGCACGCTATGAAACCCGGGATTTCGAAGGCAAGCTAACCGATCCCGAAAAGCTGAACGATCGCAATCGCACCCTCGATCAAGCCCAAGGCTTCGATGGATATGCTTTGGTTGAAGGAGCCAAGGCGCGCGCTGCAGAGGCAAGCCGCAAACCCGAAGGCGTGATCGACCACGCGCGCGTCACCATCACGCAGTTCTTCAAGACCGCGATCGAGCGACACAATCTTGCCAGCGAACACAAGCTGAACAACAACCCCTACCTGCCCAGCAACATCAAAGCGTTCACACGCGATCAGGGAACCGCGATGTCCTATGTCGCGCTCGCCAGCGCGCTCGACCATAAGGAGCAGCGCGAAGCCGCGTTCAAGGAACGCGACGTCCTGCGCCACGCCCTCGACTACCAGTATGCCGGCGTCACCTTGGAAAAGCTGCAAACGATCATGCAGCAGCACAAGGATGCCGGACTAATCATTCCCGGCATTGCCGCCAAAGATGGCACCCCAAGCGCCTACATTACCACCAAAGACAGCCTAGCCACCGAAAAGGCGATCATCGAGAAGATCGAAAGCGGGAAGGGCACCGTTGAACCCTTCTTGCGCCCCGAACAGGTCAAGGACGCGCTGCAACCCTACCTGCCGATCGACAAAGACACCGGCGAAACCCGCCAGCTCACGGGCGACCAGCTGAAGGCCGCCGAAGCCATTTTGAGCCAAAGCGACCGCCATATTGCGATCCAGGGCTTCTCCGGCACCGGCAAGACCTCGGTGTTGGGTCCAGTCGTTGCCTACATCAAGGATCAGGGAGTGCGCGTCGTCGGCCTGGCGCCAACAACCCGGGCGGTCCACGAGATGAAGGCTGTCGGCATGGAAGCGCAGACGATCGCCAGCTTCATCCAGCAGAACCAGGCCGCACTACGCGGAAATGAAGCGGCAATCGACAAGGGCCGCGCCGAGTACGGCGGCGCCGTCATCATTACCGACGAAATGTCGATGGTAGGGAACCGCGATGCCAACGAAACCCTGTCGCTGACCGAAGCATTCGGGGTCAGGCAGTCAGGCGACGTGGGGGATAGCTACCAGCTCCAAGCAGTCGATGCCGGCAAGGCGTTCGAGATGACGCAGAAAATGGATGTGGTAACGGTCTCACTGCAAGAGATCGTTCGCCAGCGGACGGAGAACCTCAAGGCATTCAACGAACACATCCGCGTCGGCGAAGTCGATAAGGCATTCGACAAGATCACCGAAAACATCACCGAGATCGATGACTACCTTGGCGCGGCCGTCGACAAATATATGTCGCTCAGTCCCGCTGAGCGCGCCGACACGCTGGTGATGACCGGCGGCAACGAAGACCGGAACAAGATCAACGATGCGATCCAAACCGAATTGAAGCTCGAAGGCACGCTCCCGGCCGAAAGCATCCAGCACACCATCTTCGAAAGCCGCGGGCTGACCGATTCCGAAATGCGCGACATCTACCGCTACCAGGAAGGGAACGTGCTGCGCGTCTCCACCAACAGCCAGAGCCTCGGGCTGAAGCGCGGCGACTACGAAGTCACGAACATCGACAAGCGCAGGGTCTACGTCACCAACGCCAAGGGGGAATCGTTCAATTTCAACCCTCGCGACTATGTAGGCGGTAACGTCTCACGGCCCGATGCGCAGGGCAGGCGCGAAGCAGTATCGCTCTACGAAAAACGTGACATCACCTTGCACGAGAGCGAACAGGTACGCTGGTCATCGCCCGACAATCGCAACGGTATCGCGAACGGCGACACCGCGACCGTCGACAAGATCGAGGGCGGCAACATCACGTTCAAACTCAACGACGGGCGCGAGCTGACATATGGCCAGAACGACGCGCAAATCCGCAACTTTGACCTCAACTACGCGGTGAACTCGCACAAGGGGCAGGGCGCCTCTGCAGGCGGCGTCATTGCTGCCGTCGATGCTTACCACAAGCTCCTGACCACCCTGCGCTCAACCTACGTCAACATGACCCGGCCAATCTCCTGGATGAGCGTCTATACCGCGAGCGCAGAGAAGTTTCGGGAAACAGTGAAAACGTCGAACACCGACAAGATGAGCGCCACAGAGGCGGCAGGACAATATCCCTATCTCAATCAGTCGCACGATCCAAAAGATCGCGCCCAGGACGACTTCCATGCCTCGCTCAATGCTGGCCTCGAATATATGTCGGACGAGGCCGAAGCGATGGTCGAGCTCGCCGACACACCCCGTGCCGGCGATGACCAGGCCGAGCGCAAGATCTCGGATGAAGACGATCGCGCAGAGAACCCCTTCGAGAGCCAGGCGGCGCGCGCAACGCAGATGACCATTACCGACAATGAAGCGGAGATCGCCGAACTACCCGATCTCGGCCGCACGCTCACTCTGGCGGCCGACGATAACACCGATCTCGGAGTCGACGTTCCCTTTGACGCCGGCGCCGACAAGCTCGAAAATCTGCCCGACCTTGATCCGAGCAAGGACGACAAGACTTCGGCTGATCCGAAGCCAGCAGAACCGACACCTGGCACGGATCAACTTTCGATGGACGACAAAACACCTGACGTGACAATCGAACCGAGCAGGGACTTTGACATCGATATCTAATCTTCCATGAACTCGGTGCAGAGCAATACATTGCCGTAAACCGAATCTTCCGAATTCTCGAATATGCCGGACCCATGTTGAGGGCCGCATATTCAACTGAACAAAATTTCGGCCAATTCCCGTCCGAAGGAATTGAGCGGCAGCCGTGTCCGCTCGAGGCGCTCGATAATTGGCACCAGTTTGAAATGGCTTATCCAAAGCCCAAAAAGGACGCCGACCCCGAAAAGCTGGCCGAACACTACATCAAAGTCGTCGAGTTTGCCTACATGAAAGGCTACTTCAGGCCCGCTCCCAAAGGCCTGATGCAGCGTTTGTGGCCGCGCCTTTGGTTCATCTGGCGCGAACAGATGACCGACCAAACCATGGGCCTCCATGACGAATGGCTGCTCAAGGAAACCGCCGTCGGCCGAGAGCACCTTGCGAGCCTGCGCCGGCAAGGGAGGCTGGTATGAAGCTCTACCGACCCGGTTCTACCAACGGCACGACCCGCTTGCGCATAATTCTATGGGCCATGTTCATCACCTCGCTGTGCGGCATGGTGGCCTTTGGCGAACCCGCCGAGGATGTTTGGCTGGGGGTGCGGAATGTCATCCGCAGCAGACCGGCAGACGGACGGATCGCAATAGTCGGACTCGACGAGGCGACGTTCCGGTACTTCGGCACCGAGACATTTTCGCAAACCAAAGATGCCGCCCTCATCGACAACCTTTTCAAAGCCGGGGCGCAGCGCGTCTTCTTCGATCGGACCTATTCCAACACCACCGACACGATCGGCGACCAGGCGTTCATTGCAGCTCTTGAGCGCCACCGCGGCCGCGTGTTCCTCGGCACGATCAACATGCCGGACCCTAGCACGGGCAAACAGACGCTCATAATGCCGCACCCGAGCTTTGCTCGACATGCCCAGCTCGCAACGCTCAACGGTAACATCACGCCATTCCAGCTTTCCGCCAAGTTGCCCTATCAGACCAACATCGACGGTGTTTCGATACCCTCGATCTCCTCCGAGATCTCCGGGGTGAAGAATCCAAACGCAGCCGACTACCGACCCGACTGGTCAATACAGATGCGCAGCATCCCGACCTTCAGCTTCCTCGATGTGGTTCAGGGAAAGCTCGCCCGCAACGCGCTCGCTGGCAAGGATGTGATCGTCGGACCGACAAGCCCACGATCGCATGACTATCAGCGGATCGTCGGTCAGGACTGGATGCCGGCCGTCTATTTCCACGCCGTCGGTGCGCAAACGCTGCGCGAGGGTCCGCCAGCAACCATGGGCTGGGTCCCTCCCTACCTGGTCGGGCTCGCCCTGTCGTTTGCCATGCTGATCGCGACAAATCGCCGGCAACGGCTGCTCACTTTCGGGGCCGGAATAGGCACGATAACGATCGCACCGTTCATCCTCGACGCACTGCTCATCAATGGGGAATATCTCCCCGCCACGGTGTTA
>JAGWUW010000242.1 GCA_028868235.1 Betaproteobacteria bacterium
TACGAGGGGCGGAAATTCCGCTCGCTGCGCGTATTTTTACGGTTGCCGATGTGTTCGACGCCTTGTGTTCCAAGCGGCCATACAAAGTGCCGATGGATTTTTCCGAAACGATGGCGATTCTGGAGCAGGACAGTGGGAGTCACTTCGATCCGGCGGTAATGGCTGTTTTTTTGCCGATTGCCCGGGAAATCTACGACCGCCTGGCGAGTTGTGATGAAGACGGTATCCGCCAATTACTGGTGGAGCGCGTTCGCCAGCATTTTGGCCTGTGATTTCATTTCAGCGCAAAAACCCAGCGACGGAGCAGCAAGGCTGCCAGCCCGGCGCAACAACCCGAAAACAGAAAAGCCAGCCAGCTGCCTATGCCCTGCCATAGCCAGCCGAAAATGATGGAAGCGGGCAGCAGCATGACGCCGGTGGTCAGGTTGAACCAGCCAAAGGCCGCACCGCGCCGATTGGCCGGCGCCAGATCGGCCACCAGTGCCTTTTCGACGCCTTCGGTAGCAGCCATGAACAGCCCGTAGAAGGCGAACAGCGCGAAAAGCCAGTAGCCATCTGCCACTAGGCTCCCGACAGCGACATAGAAAATGCCGTAGGCCAGGTAACCGACAACGAGCAGGTGCAGCCGGCCGAAACGGTCGGAGAGTGCGGATAGCGGCGTCGAAAACAGTGCGGCAATCGCCGATACCGCCGCCCAGAGCAGTGGCACTTGGGCCTCGCCGACACCCAGTTCGCGTGCCCGCAGCAGCAGGAACATGTTCGACGAATTTCCCAGTGTGAATAGCGCAACGACCGCCAGGTAACGGCGGAAGGTCGGCGGCATGTCGTTCAGGTGCCACTCGAATGGCTTGCGCGATGTCTCAGGCTCGTGCGCCGGCTCGCGGATGGCTGTCGCAAGTAGCAGACAGACAATGGCTGGCACCAGCGACCACAGGAAGACATCGCGCAAGGGCATGCCGCCGGCCAGCAGGGCCGAGGCGACAAGCGGACCGACCACCGCACCGCCGTTATCCATGGCGCGATGCAAGCCAAAGGCCAGTCCGCGTTGTGATGCGGGGACGCTGGCAGCGAGCAGGGCATCGCGCGGCGACGAGCGTAGTCCCTTGCCGATACGGTCGGCGAAACGTATGCAGAGCAGGCCGGGCCAACTGGTGACAAATGCGATCAGAGGGCGGGCAAAGCCAGCCAGCGCGTAGCCAAAGACGATCCAGGGTTTGGAGCGCCGCGTCCGGTCGACGACGATACCGGAAAACAGCTTGAGCAGGCTGGCTGTCGCTTCGGCAATCCCCTCGATCAGGCCGAGCACCCGAGGTCCGGCCATCAGCACCGAGGCAAGGTAGATCGGGATCAGTGGATAGAGCATGTCGCTGGCTGCATCGTTGATCAGGCTGATCAGGCCGATGAGCCAGACTGTGCGAGGCAGGGAGCGGAGGGTTGCAAGCATGTGGCCATAGGATGCCAGAATGCGGTAGCCTGCGGGTGGCAATTCATGGCCATCGCGTCATCCTATGGTCCGCTGGCGTGGAGAAAATTTTTCCTGGCAAAAACTCCTGGGGATTTGCCGGGTCGAAACGGTGGAGTAGTTGCCAATCTGTCGCGAGATTCAATCAATGAGGCTGGAAACAACCTACCGTCCTGGCGTAATACCGCTTCCCACCGAAAAGGCCAGTGTCGAGCACATTCTGGATATTCGTTCTTGGTGTGACAAGCTCTTGTCGTTCCGGACGACGCGTAGTCGGAGCTTTCGTTTTCAGCCCGGGCAGTTTGTCCGCCTGGGCATGAAAAGCGACAAGGGGGGCGTCATCTGGCGGCCTTATTCCATGGTGTCCGCAGACTACGACGAGTATCTGGAGTTTTTCTCCATCCTAGTTCCCGATGGCGCCTTTTCAGACAGGCTGTCCAGGGCGGCTGTTGGCGATGAGATGTATGTAGAAAAATCTCCCTATGGCTATCTGACCACCAGCCGCTTTGTCGGTGGCGAGGATTTGTGGTTGCTCGCCAGCGGCACCGGAATCGCCCCGTTCCTATCCATTCTGCGCGATCTGGCGGTCTGGGGGCAGTACGAGAATATCGTCCTTGCCTATAGCGTGCGGGAAGCCCGGGAACTGGCCTATCAGGAGGAAATCGTCGGATTGGGGAGCGACGAGCTTTTCGCCGATGCCAAGGCGCGTTTGCAGTATGTCCCTATTGTTACCCGCGAGTCAGTTCCCGGCATGCTTGACCGTCGTCTGACGGAGCTGATTCGTGATGGCTCGCTGGAACAGCGGGTCAATCTGCCGTTAGATCAGGCCCGGGCGCGCCTGCTACTGTGCGGCAATCCGCAGATGTTGGACGATCTACGTGGGATACTGCAGGAGAGAGGTCTGCGGCCTGACCGCAGCCGTGAACCGGGCAATTTTGCCAGCGAGAATTATTGGTGAATTCACCCATGGGCGACTTGGTGCCAGGAGCTGTTTATCTCGTCGAATTATGTAGCGGAGAACAGCGTTGTTGGCGGTTCTGCGGGGTAATAGGTCACGCCCCGGCGCGTTGGCAGGACATGGAAACGAAGCTTGAGTTCAGCGAGGCGAGCGTACTCTACGCTTGGAAAATCGTGCACCGAATCGATGAATGAAGTCATCCGGCCTTTTCCGGATGAGCGAATATTCCGAGACAATCCCTTGTGCCGGCCTTCGAGAACGTGATATCTGCTTCCCATGATCCGCCTTCCGCTATCCTTCGCACTTTTTCGGCCTGTTCCGCAATGAATGCCCAGAATCCTCGTCGTCGCCTGGCCAAGGAGCTTGCCGTCGCCGCTGCTGCCTATCAGGTTACCAACGTCATCCCTCATTGTGCACAATGTGCGAACCCTTGCTGCAAGCTCGAGTCGCTGGTCCTCGAACTGGAGTGGAAACAGGTCAAATTTCTCTGGAAACTTGACGAGTCGCGTCCGGCTTTCGACCGGCGACTCGCTTCGGGCAAAGGCCCGGAAGAGATTCGGGCAGGGAATGGCCTGTACTATGTCCATCGCAAGCCCTGTCCTGCCTACGACGAATTACAGGGCTCATGCCGCGTGTACGGTCAGGAAATCAAGCCACCGGGCTGTTCGGATTTTCCGGTGTATGAGGATCAGGGCAGCGTCGTTGCCGATCTGCGCTGTGAAGCCGTAGACCTCAAGAAACTGGTGGGCTGGCTGAGCCGCGCTATCGGGCCCGAGTTTCGTGTCATCCAGTCCGCTGACGAGGAGTTTCCTTTCCTGATCACGCTGTCGCTGAAAAAAATGCCCAGTAGGGGCATTGATCGTAAGCGCTGAAATGCGGGCAGGGCGGAAGGCTGTCGCTACATTCTGCGCACTACAGCCGTCGGTACAAGGAAAACGCCGGCCTGGTCGGCCGGCGCCTTCGGGGTAATCCTTATTCCTTGATTGCTTCGAGGGTCACGTCGATGCGGACATCGTCGCCAACGTGCGGGGCGTACTTGCCGGCGTTGAATTCGGAACGCTTGATCACGGTGTAGGCATTGGCGCCGATGGCGTCCTTCTTCAGCATCGGGTGCGGCATGGCCAGGAAGGAGGTCACGGTCAGGGTGACTGGCTTGGTGATGCCCTTGAGGGTCAGGTTGCCTTCGATCTTGGCCGGCTTGTCGCCTTCGAAGATCACCTTGGTCGACTTGAAGGTGGCGGTCGGGTACTTGGCGGTGTCGAGGAAGTCTTCGCCCTGGATGTGCTCGTTGAAGGTGTCGTAGCCGGTATCGACCGACTTGGTGTCGATGGTGATGTCGACCGAGCCGGTCTTGGCGGCCTTGTCGAAGACGACCTTGCCGCTGTTCTTGTTGAAGCGCGACAGCTGGGTCGAGTAGCCGAAGTGGCTGTACGAGAAGCGCGAGAAGGTGTGGGTGCTGTCGGCGACATAGGTTTCCGGGGCGGCGAAGGCCGGTGCAGCGGCAGCGATGGCGAGGACGAGGGTGGCGAGTTGCTTCTTCATGGTGGGTTCTCCGTTTGGGATGGGGGTTACTTGCTGTTGGCGGTGATGCGGAACTTGATCAGGACATCGTTGGCGACGATGTCGAACTTGGCCCAGGAGCCTTCGCCGATGGAAAAGTCGGCGCGGCGGATGGTGAAGCTGCCGTCGAAGACGCCGCTGTTGCCCTGCGCGGTGAAGGTGGCGGGGACGACGACATCCTGCGTCTTGCCCTTGATACTGAGCTGGCCGGCGACTTCGTATTTGTTGCCGCCGAGCGGCTTGACGGTGCTGGAGACGAATTTGGCGGTCGGGAAGGCCTTGGTGTTGAACCACGGCTTGCC
The DNA here is from genome assembly GCA_028868235.1 of Betaproteobacteria bacterium. GTDB lineage: Bacteria > Pseudomonadota > Gammaproteobacteria > Burkholderiales > Rhodocyclaceae > Azonexus. The sequence continues at coordinate 4,283 of JAGWUW010000242.1, forward strand.
GGCGACTTCCTGGTCGCCCTCGGTGGCGCCGGTGTCGACGCTGGCCAGATCGACGTCGAAGGTGGCCTTGGCGGCTGTCGGCTTGGCCGGGTCGAAATTGAGCTGGCTGGCGAATTTTTTGAACTTGCCATCGACGGCGACGCCCATCTGCTTATAGACGAAGTTGATGGCGCTCTTGTCCGGCTGGACCTG
>JAGWUW010000243.1 GCA_028868235.1 Betaproteobacteria bacterium
CGTCATAGCTGCAAGTTTGCCGCAAATCGCAGCATTTTGTCCAGCTTATTCCGAAATCAAGACCCTGAGGGCATCGGCACGGATACGATCACGCGGACGGCCGTCGCGAAACTTAAGAGACACCCTTTCAAGATGCGGCGGCATGATAACAAGGTTGGCGTCGGCTGTGTCGGTTTCCATGACCAGCACCGCCTCAACCCGCTCGTTGCGCGGCTCGACGTGATCGACATCGATGCCCCGGTTGAGCAGGAAAATCTCAACCTCCTTGGCACTGTCGGCAAACAGCAGAATATCGATGTGCGAATACTCGCCAGCCGTACCATCAAGCACCGAACCGGTCAGGTAAGGATTGAACGGGGCCAGCAACTCAAGCAAATCGAGTGCCGTCTGACGCATAGCCAGCAACATCTGCTCATGCTCCTCGCCCTGATACAGACTGCGATAAGCGCGCAACTCGGCCTCGACCTCGGCATTATCGGGAAATTGCGTATGCTCGGGCAGGCCAAGCTGGCGTGCCGCCTTCTTCTTGGCCAGATGGAAATCGGAAATACCATCCTCTGCCATCAGCCGTGCAGCGGCGCTGGCGATGCTGGCCCGGGTACCGTGGTTCGGGCGTTGCCGTTCGTGACGGGTCATTGGAAGTCGATCAAGGTAAAATCGCCCCCATTCTAACGGGTCTATGTGACATGCACATTCATATTCTGGGTATCTGCGGCACCTTCATGGGTGGCATTGCGCAACTGGCGGTCGCATCCGGCCACAAGGTCACCGGTTGCGACGCCAACGTCTATCCACCGATGAGCGACCAGCTGCGCGATGCCGGTATCGAACTGATCGAAGGCTTCGCTGCCGACCAACTGGCTTTGAATCCGGATATTTTTGTGATCGGCAATGCCGTATCGCGCGGCAATCCGCTACTCGAAGCCATCCTCGACAAGGGCCTGCCCTACATTTCCGGCCCACAATGGCTGGCTGAGAACGTTCTACAGGGGCGCTGGGTGCTCGGCGTGGCCGGCACGCACGGCAAGACGACGACCAGTTCGATGCTGGCCTGGATACTGGAAGACGCCAATATGGCGCCCGGCTTCTTGATCGGCGGCGTGCCGCTGAATTTCGGTGTCTCGGCGCGTCTCGGCGACACACCTTTCTTCGTCATCGAGGCTGACGAATACGATACCGCCTTCTGCGATAAGCGCTCCAAGTTCGTCCACTACAGGCCGCGGACTGCCGTGCTGAACAATCTCGAATTCGATCATGCCGACATTTTCAGCGATCTGGCTGCGATCGAAACACAATTCCACCACCTGGTGCGCACGTTGCCGCAGTCGGGGCTAATCGTTTCAAATGCTGCCGAAACCAGCTTGGAACGTGTGCTACGGCGCGGCTGCTGGACGCCGGTCGAGCGTTTCAACGACCCAGCCGGCTACCGCGTTAGCGGCGACGATGCTCGCGGTGAACTGGTCCTGCATGGCCCAGAGGGCATCATCGGCCGCTCACGCTGGAGCCTGTCCGGCGAACACAACCGCGCCAATGCTTGTGCCGCGCTGCTTGCCGCCCGTCATGTCGGCGTGCCGCTCGTCCAAGGGCTGGACGCCCTGTCGCGCTTCGTCAATGTCAAGCGACGGATGGAAGTGCGCGGGGAAGTGCGCGGCATCACCGTCTATGACGACTTCGCCCACCATCCAACCGCCATCGCCACCACGGTCGCTGGCCTGCGCCGCAAGGTCGGCAATGCGCGCATCCTGGCCGTGCTCGAACCGCGCTCAAATACGATGAAACTGGGTACGATGAAGTCTCAGTTGCCAGATAGTCTGCGCGAAGTCGATGCTGCCTTTTGCTATGCCGGCAATCTGGGCTGGGATGCCCGCGAAGCGCTGGCCCCGATGGGCGACCGTGCAGTAATCGAGGACGACCTTGCCCGCTTGGTCGACCAGGTAGTCATTGCCGCGCAGCCCGGCGACCACATCCTGGTCATGAGCAACGGCAGCTTCGGCGGCATCCACGGCAAACTACTGGCCGGGCTCGCTGAATAAGCAACTGAAGCGCAACACGTAAAAAAGGCGCGGAGAGGTTTCCCTCCCGCGCCTTTTTGCTGAAAGTCGATCAGCGCTCCATCGACTCCACGACAGCCAGCGCCGTCATGTTGACCAGACGACGCACGGTGGCGGTCGAAGTCAGGACGTGCACGGGGCGTGCCGCACCGAGCAGGATGGGGCCGATGGTCACACCCTCACCACCGGTCATCTTGATCAGGTTGTACGAGATGTTGGCCGCGTCGATATTCGGCATGATCAGCAGGTTGGCCTCGCCCTTTAGCGGGGAATCCGGATTGGCTTCGCGACGAACATCTTCGTTTAAGGCCGAATCGCCGTGCATTTCACCATCAACTTCCAATTCGCCGGCTGACATGGCAGACACAAGGTTGGCTGCCAGGCTCATCTTGCGTGCCGACTCGGAGTTGCTGGAACCGAAATTGGAATGCGACAGCAGCGCAATTTTCGGATGGCTACCGAAACGCTTGACCTGTTCTGCCGCCATCAGCGTCATTTCCGCGATTTCTTCGGCGTTCGGATTTTCATTGACATGTGTGTCGCAGATAAACAGCGAGCGCCCCGGTAACATCAGGTAATTCATAGCGGCCATGGTATTGACGCCATTACGCTTGCCGATGATTTCGCGAATCACGCCCAGATGATGGCTGTACTGGCCGGTCATGCCGCAAATCATCCCATCGGCATAGCCCAGCTTGAGCAGCATGGCACCAATCACAGTCGGTTTACGGCGCATGGCTTCCTTGGCGATCGCCGGGGTCACACCGCGACGGGCCATCAGCTTGTGATACGCCGTCCAGCACTCGCGGTAACGCTCATCGGACTCCGGATTAACAACATCGAAGTCGGCGCCCGGCCGAATGCGCAGATTGGCCTTCTCCAGACGGTGTTGAATAACCTCTGGACGACCGATAAGAATGGGGCGAGCAAATTTTTCTTCGATCACGACCTGAACAGCGCGCAACACGCGTTCATCTTCACCTTCTGCATAAATGATGCGCTTGCCCTTGGCTTGGCGGGCAGCTTGGAAGATGGCACGCATGCCGACGCCGGTATGGTAGACGAACTCTGACAACTTGGCGCGGTAGGCGGCCCAGTCGGTAATCGGCCGGGTGGCAACACCGGAGTCCATGGCGGCTTGCGCCACTGCCGGAGCGATCTTGACGATCAGGCGCGGGTCGAACGGCTTCGGGATCAGGTATTCCGGCCCGAAGTTCAGGTCATGGCCGGGGTAGGCCATCGCCACTTCATCAGTCACTTCGGCCTCGGCCAGCTCGGCGATGGCGCGCACCGAGGCCATCTTCATTTCTTCGGTGATACGTGTCGCACCGACATCAAGCGCGCCGCGGAAAATGAAGGGGAAGCACAGCACGTTGTTGACCTGGTTCACGTAGTCGGAACGACCGGTGGCGATGATGGCGTCCGGACAGACTTCCTTGACCAGTTCCGGCATGATTTCCGGGGTCGGGTTGGCCAGCGCGAAGATCATCGGCTTGGCAGCCATGGTCTTGACCATGTCCTGCTTCACAACGCCCGCAGTGGACAGGCCAAGGAACACATCGGCGCCGACCATGGCGTCGGCCAAGCTGCGTTTTTCGGTATTCTGGGCGTAACGGGCCTTGGTTTCGTCCATGCCGCCCGGACGACCAACATAAATGACCCCTTTGGAGTCGCAGACGGTGATGTTTTCGCGCTTGACGCCGAGGTCGCACCACAGATTCAGACAGGAAATGGCAGCAGCGCCGGCACCGGAGCAAACAACCTTGATTTCCTCGATTTTCTTGCCGACGATCTTCAGGCCATTGAGCATTGCAGCGGCGGAAATGATCGCTGTGCCGTGCTGGTCGTCATGGAAGACAGGAATGTTCATCCGTTCCTTCAGCTTCTCTTCGATGTAGAAGCACTCGGGCGCTTTGATGTCTTCCAGATTGATACCGCCGAGCGTCGGCTCCATGGCGGCAATCATGTCGATCAGCTTGTCCGGGTCATTTTCGGCCAATTCGATATCGAAAACGTCGATACCGGCAAATTTCTTGAACAGGCAACCCTTACCCTCCATGACCGGCTTGGCAGCCAGCGGGCCGATGTTGCCAAGCCCGAGAACGGCGGTGCCGTTGGTGATGACGCCGACCAGGTTGGCGCGCGAAGTCATTTCGGCTGCAGTGGCGGGATCTTCGACGATTAGGTCACAGGCAGCGGCTACGCCCGGAGAATAGGCCAGCGCCAGATCACGCTGGTTGGTCAGGCCTTTGGTCGGGCGGACAGAAATCTTGCCGGGGGTGGGCCAGCGATGGTATTCGAGTGCGGCTTCGCGCAAATCCTTTTCCACGAAATCTCCTTGGCGTTCGGGTTAGGGAAAACCCTGTAGGTTACTCCAAAGG
>JAGWUW010000244.1 GCA_028868235.1 Betaproteobacteria bacterium
GACATGGTAGAGCTGTGACGGATGACGTGGCTGCATGTCACCCGATTGCGGAAAGATCATTGCCCATGGCAGGCTAGGGTCGGCGACCCGGCCCCACAACTCGCCGTTGATAAAGTTGCCGATGCGCCCGGCGGCCAGGCCGAGCGGCACCAAGGGGGCAACAAAATCCATCACGTCAAACCAGTTCAGGTCGTACTTGCGCGTCCACAGGCCCATGGCGATCAGCACGCCGAGGAAGCCACCGTGAAAGCTCATACCTCCTTTCCAGACGGCGACGATTTCCAGCGGGTTGGCCAAGTAGTAGCCTGGTTCGTAGAACAGAACCTGCCCCAAACGGCCGCCGATAATCACACCGAGCATGCCGTAAAACAGTAGGTCGTCCAGTTGCTCCAGAGTCAGGAAACCAGGTCGCTGTTTGATCCGGTAACGTCCAAGCAAAATAAATTGAACAAAGGCAACCAGATACATCAAACCGTACCAGCGCACGGAAAGCGGGCCGACCGAAAAAGCGACAGGATCGAACTGTGGGTGAAGAAGCATCGTAAGCACAGAGTGGGCTAGAATTAGCCGATTATAGTTCGCGCCCCGTGACAACACTGTGGCGTTCAGTATCAGACGGAGAGAGAGCCATGCCGCAATATCGTTCCCATACTTCCACCCATGGTCGCAACATGGCCGGCGCGCGTGCCCTGTGGCGTGCCACCGGCATGAAGGATGGCGACTTTGGCAAGCCGATCATCGCCGTGGTCAACAGCTTCACGCAGTTCGTTCCGGGCCATGTTCACCTCAAGGATCTGGGCCAGATGGTCGCTCGCGAAATCGAAGCGGCCGGCGGCATCGCCAAGGAATTCAACACCATTGCCATCGATGACGGCATCGCCATGGGCCATAGCGGCATGCTCTATTCGCTGCCCAGCCGCGACCTGATCGCCGATTCGGTCGAGTATATGGTCAACGCCCATTGCGCCGATGCCATGGTCTGCATCTCCAATTGTGACAAGATCACCCCGGGCATGTTGATGGCCGCCATGCGCTTGAACATTCCGGTCGTCTTCGTTTCTGGTGGCCCGATGGAAGCCGGCAAGGTCAAGCTGCAGGAGCAGGTTGTCCACCTCGACTTGGTCGATGCCATGGTCAAGGCCGCCGATCACACCGTGTCGCAGGCTGATCTCGATGAAATCGAGCGCTCCGCCTGCCCGACCTGTGGTTCGTGCTCCGGCATGTTTACCGCCAACTCGATGAACTGCCTGACCGAAGCGCTCGGCCTCAGCCTGCCGGGTAACGGCACTGTCGTCGCCACCCACGCCGACCGCAAACAACTTTTCCTGCGCGCCGGACGCTTGGCTGTCGAGCTGTGCAAGCGGTACTACGAACAGGACGACGCCTCGGTCCTGCCGCGCTCGATCGCCACTCGCGGCGCTTTCGAAAACGCCATGACCCTCGATGTGGCAATGGGCGGTTCGACCAACACCGTGCTCCACATCCTGGCGGCGGCGCAGGAGGCCGGTGTCGATTTCACCATGGCCGATATCGATCGTATCTCCCGCTCGGTGCCCTGCTTGTGCAAGGTGGCGCCGATGACCGATAAGTACCATATCGAGGACGTGCATCGCGCTGGTGGCATCATGGGTATTCTCGGGGAGCTTGACCGTGCAGGTCTGCTGCATCGCGATGCGCCGACCGTCCACGCCAAGAACCTGGGCGAAGCGATCGACCGTTGGGATGTCGTGCGTGAGCACGACGTCAATGTCCACAATTTCTTCAAGGCAGCGCCGGGCGGCGTGCCGACGCAGGTGGCTTTTTCGCAGGACCGCCGTTTCAACGAACTCGACCTCGATCGTACCCACGGCTGCATTCGCAACAAGGTAAATGCATACTCCAAGGATGGGGGCCTAGCTGTTCTCTACGGGAACATCGCGGTCGATGGGTGCATCGTCAAGACCGCAGGCGTTGATGAGTCGATCTGGAAGTTCACCGGCCGTGCCCGCGTCTTCGAAAGCCAGGATTCCGCAGTCGAAGGCATCCTTGGTGGCCAGATCGTCGCTGGCGATGTGGTCGTCATTCGTTACGAAGGCCCGAAAGGCGGCCCGGGAATGCAGGAGATGCTCTACCCAACCTCCTATCTGAAGTCGATGGGTTTGGGCAAGGAGTGCGCCCTGCTCACCGACGGTCGCTTCTCCGGCGGCACCTCCGGCCTGTCCATCGGTCACGCTTCGCCGGAAGCGGCCGACGGCGGAGCCATCGGCCTGGTGGAAGAGGGTGATACCATCGAGATCGATATTCCGAATCGTCGCATCCATTTGGCAGTATCGGACGACACGCTGGCTCAGCGCCGTGCTGCCATGGATGCTAAGGGCGATGCGGCCTGGAAGCCGGTTAGTCGCGAACGTACGGTTTCAGCTGCCCTGCAGGCTTATGCCTTGATGGCCACTTCGGCCGACAAGGGGGCGGTGCGCGACGTCACACAGATTCAGCGCCGCAAATGACGCTGGCCGTTTGGTTCGGGTTCCTACTGGCGGCGATCGTCATCGCCGTCACCCCCGGACCGGGCGCGGTGATCAGTATGAGTACGGGTTTGCGTCACGGCTACGGGACGGCGCTGGTCACCATTCTGGGGTTGCAAGCCGCGTTACTCACGCAACTGCTGATTGTTGCTCTCGGCCTCGGTGCCTTACTGGCCACATCTGAGATGGCGTTTTCGGTCATCAAGTTCCTGGGGGCAGCCTATCTCCTCTGGTTGGGTATCCAAAAATGGCGTTCACCCGTCGTGCCGTTGGATGCCAATGTGCCGGCGACTTCATGCAAGGGAGCCTTTATGCAGGGGATTCTGGTCAATCTGACCAATCCCAAGGCCGTCATCTTCATTGGCGCCTTGGTGCCTCAGTTCGTCGACCCGGCGCAGCCGCAGGCACCGCAATACTTGGTTATCGCCTTAACCCTGTGCTTGACCGACATGTTGGTGATGTCTGGCTACGCCTTGACTGCTGCTCGCCTGGGGCGCTGGTTGCGTGATCCGCGCAGCATTCGCGTCCAGAATCGGTTTTTTGGTGGCTTGTTCGTTTCGGCGGGCGCCTTGCTGGCAATTTCGTCCCGCTCGTCCTGATGCAGCCGTCAACCGGTGATGTGGATGTGTCGTTATTCGCTCGTGGGTGGCCTCTCGAAACATCCCTTTTCCTTGTTTGCACGGGACCGAAAAGGGTTTTATCATCCGCGGCTGATGTATCCACCAACCCGATGAACGGAGCAAGAGAATGAAAGCTGTTTATGTTGCCATGATGGCTGCTGCTGGTATCGTGATGGCCGGTCAGGCCCAGGCTGACGAAGCCCTGGCCAAGGCCAAGAACTGCATGTCCTGCCACGCGATTGACAAGAAGCTGGTTGGTCCGGCCTACAAGGACGTTGCCGCCAAGTACAAGGGCGATGCCAAGGCTCCGGCCATGCTGGCTGCCAAGATCAAGGCGGGTGGCAAGGGCACCTGGGGTGAAATCCCGATGCCGCCGAACAACGTTACCGACGACGAAGCCAAGAAGCTGGTCGCCTGGGTTCTGTCCCAGAAATAATTCCAAGGCAAATCTGCGAAAAGCCGGCTATATGCCGGCTTTTCTGTTTTTAGGTGTTGACAGGGTGTAAAGTCGTCCGGATAATCTCGGGTTCTTCCGGAGGGATACCCAAGCGGTCAACGGGAACAGACTGTAAATCTGTCGGCTCAGCCTTCGAAGGTTCGAATCCTTCTCCCTCCACCAGATTGATGCTGTAGCGGCCTGTGCTGCGGGCGTAAGGTTTTGCGGGTGTAGCTCAATGGTAGAGCTGAAGCCTTCCAAGCTTAAGACGAGGGTTCGATTCCCTTCACCCGCTCCACGACACGGTACGGCTGGAGTTTTAAGGTAGGCCCATGTGGCTCAGTGGTAGAGCACTCCCTTGGTAAGGGAGAGGTCGGCAGTTCGATCCTGCCCATGGGCACCACCGATTAGCTTGGATTCTGGATTTTTATTTATCTGATTATTGAGGAACTGGAATGGCTAAGGAAAAATTCGAGCGTACGAAACCGCACGTGAATGTGGGTACGATTGGTCACGTTGACCATGGCAAGACCACGCTGACCGCTGCGATCACCACCGTGTTGTCGGCCAAGTTCGGCGGCGCTGCCAAGAAGTACGATGAAATTGACGCTGCGCCGGAAGAAAAGGCCCGCGGTATCACCATCAACACCGCCCACGTCGAATACGAAACCGCCAACCGTCACTACGCCCACGTTGACTGCCCGGGCCACGCCGACTACGTCAAGAACATGATCACCGGTGCCGCCCAGATGGACGGCGCGATCCTGGTCTGTTCCGCCGCTGACGGCCCGATGCCGCAAACCCGCGAACACATCCTGCTCGCCCGCCAAGTTGGCGTGCCGTACGTTCTCGTGTTCATGAACAAGTGC
>JAGWUW010000245.1 GCA_028868235.1 Betaproteobacteria bacterium
AAGTTCGAACAGCGGTGACATCCGCGAAACCATGAAGATACCGGCAGTAACCATGGTAGCAGCGTGAATCAGCGCGGAAATCGGGGTCGGGCCTTCCATCGAGTCCGGCAGCCAGACGTGCAACGGGACCTGGGCCGACTTGCCCATGGCACCGATAAACAGACAGATACAGGTTGCCGTCATCAAGGATACGGTTGCCCAATCACGGTCAGCGAACAGGTTGATCGTGGTAGCGGCGAGCTCCGGTGCTTTCTGGAAAACGGTTGCATAATCCAGGGTACCGAAATGGGTCAGGACCAGACCAATACCCAAGATGAAACCGAAGTCGCCGACGCGGTTGACCAGGAAAGCCTTCATGTTGGCGAAGATGGCGGTGGGGCGGGTGTACCAGAAGCCGATCAGCAGGTAAGAAACCAGACCGACAGCTTCCCAGCCGAAGAACAGCTGCATGAAATTGTTGCTCATCACCAGCATCAGCATGGAGAAGGTGAACAACGAGATGTAGCTGAAGAAGCGGTTGTATCCCGGATCTTCCTGCATGTAGCCGATGGTATAGATATGGACCATCAGCGACACGAAGGTAACCACGATCATCATGGTTGTGGTCAGGGAGTCAACCAGGAAGCCAACTTCGAACTTGTAATCGCCGCTGGTCAGCCAGGTATAAACCGGGCCATTGAAGGTATGCCCGGCCTGAACATCCTTGAAGATCATCACCGAGGCGATGAAGGCGATGGCTACGCCGGCGATGGTTGCGGTATGGGCAACCCAGCGCGGAATGACACGGCAGAACAGACCGGCGATCATGGCGCCGATCAGCGGTGCCAGCGGAACGAGCAGATAGAGTTTTTGCATTTCCATGATTAACCCTTCAGGCTGCCCAGGTCATCCACATGGATGCTCTTGAGGTTGCGGAACAGCACGATCAGGATGGCCAGACCAATCGCCGATTCAGCAGCAGCAACAGTCAGGATGAAGAAGACGAAAATCTGACCGGACAGATCCTGCAGGTAGTGGGAGAAGGCTACGAAGTTCATGTTCACCGCCAGCAGCATCAGTTCGATGGCCATTAGCAGGACAATGAGGTTCTTCCGGTTCAGGAAAATCCCGACCACACTGATCGCGAACAGGATCGCGCCCAGTATCAGGAAATGCGAGAGTGTCAGATTGAGCATAATCTTCCCTGGTTCAGTCTTTTTCGACCGGCATCTGCAGGACGCGGACGCGATCCTTCGCCTTGACGAAGACCTGCTGATTCGGATTGGTGTATCTGGATTTCTTCGGACCGCGGTAAGTCAGTACGATCGCGGCGATCATGCCGACAAGCAGGATCAAGGAAGCCAGTTCGAAGGGATAGACGTAATCGCTGAACATCAGCGCGCCAATACTCTTGGTGTTGGACACGCCAGCCGGCACCATCGCTTCGGCCGCCGGCACCTGGAAGTACTTGCTGCCCAGGACCAGGCCCATTTCCATAGCCATCAGCAGACCGAGCAGCGTGCCCAGCGGCAGATAATTCCAGAAGCCCTGCCGGATACGGTCGATATTGATGTCCAGCATCATGACGACAAACAGGAACAAGACCATGACCGCGCCGACATAAACCAGAATGATTGCAATTGCCAGAAATTCGGCCTGCAACAAGGCCCAGATGCCGCCACAGGTAAAGAAGGCGAGAATCAGGTGGAGTGCGGCATGCACCGGATTGCGGGCGGTGATCACGCGAAGGCTCGCGAAGATCAGAATCGCCGACAGGAAGTAGAAAACCCCAGTTTGAAAATCCATCGCTAGCACCTGTTATCGGTAAGCAGAATCAAGCTCGCGATCCTTCGCGATTTGATCTTCGTAGCGGTCGCCGTTGGCCAGCAACATCTGCTTGGTGTAATACAGATCGCCGCGCTTTTCACCGTGGTATTCGAAAATGCGGGTCTCGACAATCGCATCGACCGGGCATGCCTCTTCGCAGAAACCGCAGAAGATGCACTTGGTCAGATCGATATCGTAACGAGTCGTACGGCGCGAGCCATCGTCACGCGGTTCCGCCTCGATGGTGATTGCCAAGGCCGGGCAGATCGCCTCGCACAGCTTGCAGGCAATGCAACGCTCTTCGCCATTCTCGTAGCGACGCAGGGCGTGCAGGCCACGGAAACGGAAGCTCTGCGGCGTTTTCTCTTCCGGATATTGAACGGTAATCTTGCGGGCAAAGAAATATTTGCCGGTTACCGACATCCCCTTCAACAATTCCTTGAGGAAGAGGCTGTTGAAGATTTCCTTCATCGAACCCATTAGTCTCTCCTCACTTCCAGATATTCAGCGGCGACATCATCCAGACGCCGACGACAACCAGCCAGATCAGACAGATCGGCACAAACACCTTCCAGCCCAGACGCATCAACTGGTCATAGCGGTAACGCGGGAAAGTCGCGCGGAACCACAGGAACAGGAAGAGGATCGCCGACATCTTGGCGAACAGCCACAGGATGCCATCCGGCAGGAAACCGACCGGAGACAGCCACCCGCCGAGGAACATGATTGAGGTCAGTGCGGAAACCAGAATCATGTTGGCGTATTCGGCCAGGAAGAAGACGGCGAATGCCATACCGGAATATTCAACGTGGAAGCCGGCCACGATTTCCGACTCGCCTTCGGCGACGTCAAACGGCGCACGATTGGTTTCAGCCACGCCGGAAATCAGATAAACCAGGAACATCGGGAACAGCGGCAACCAATTCCAGGACAGGAAGCTCAACCCCCAGCCGGCGAACAACCCGTGATCCTGGATCTTGACGATTTCGACCAAGTTCAGGCTGTTGGAAACCATCAGCACGCAGATCAGCGAGAAACCCATCGAAATTTCGTAGGAAACCATCTGGGCTGCGGAACGCATGGCGCCTAGGAAAGCATACTTGGAGTTGGAAGCCCAGCCGGACAGGATAATCCCGTACACGCCCATCGAGGTGATGGCCATGATGTACAGCAAGCTGGCGTCGATATTGGCCAAGACCAGGCTGTCGGTGAAAGGCACCACCGCCCAAGCGGCCAGCGCGGGTGCGATCGCCAGCATCGGAGCGATGACGAAAATCCCCTTGTTGGCGGTTGCCGGAACGATGATTTCCTTCAGCAGCAGTTTGAGGCCGTCGGCGATCGGCTGGATCAGGCCCCAAGGACCGACACGGTTGGGACCGATACGGACCTGCATGTAACCGATGACCTTGCGTTCGAAGTAAGTCAGGTAGGCAACGCCGAGCATCATCGGCGCAACGATCAGGACAATTTTGAGAAGCGCCCATACCGCGGGCCAGGCACCGCCAAAAATGCCTTGTCCGAAATTCATCAGTGCGTCCATTTATGCACGCTCCACGGAAATCGAGCCGAACATGTCACCCAGCATCGCAGTACTCGCATGTGCCGCGGCAACACGAACACAACCGGCCGGTACGCTGTTATCCAGCTTGGCAGCCAGAACAGCTTCACCGGAACCCTGTTTGACCCGGACCAACTCCTTGTCGGTAAGGCCGACCTGGCTCATGGTTTGCTCATTCATACGAGCGGTCGGCGCGATGGCGTCTGCAGTCTGCTGCAGCGCCAGAGCGCGGCGAGCCATCGGATCGGTGAAGTTGATCGGGACATCGGCAATACGCTGCAGGCCGTTCGCAGCGACTGCCGGCGCGACGACGGAAATACCGTTGAGCTCGTTGCTGAGACCGGAAACGAACTCGACCGCCTTGCCGCCGAGCACCTCGTCGCGAACTTCTTCGCTCGAAGCGTAGGCAAAGCCTTCCAGATTGAGAACGTTACCCAGCACGCGTAGAACCTTCCAGGCCGGACGCGCATCACCGCGGGCCTTGGCCACACCGTTGAAGCTTTGGGCCCGGCCTTCGGTATTGACGAAGGTACCCGAGGTTTCAGTAAAGGGGGCAATCGGCAGCATCACGTCGGCGTATTCCAGCGCCGGAGCGTGTTTGAAGGCCGACATATACACAACCAGGCTGGCCTGCTTGAGCGCGCCGAGTACCAGTTGCGGGTTGGCGCAATCGAATTCCGGTTCAATGCCCATCAACACGTAGGCCTTGCGCGGCTGCTCGAACATCTGGCGAGCATTGGCACCGGACGGCAGCGCCCAGGACAGGTGGGCACCGACGGTGTTGGCACCTTCGCCAAGGAAGCCGACGGTGGCACCGGTCAGCTTGCCCAGCTCCAGGGCCAGTGCATGCAATTGGGTGGCATCCGCCGACTGGGTTGCTGCGTTGCCCAGGAAGACGGCACGCTTCTCGCCATCGACCAGGCTTTGTGCGATCTTCTTGCTGGCATCGCAAACGCTAACATTTGCCAGAGCAGCCGGGACGGCAGTTCCCTTGATCTCGGCGGCAGCCTTGACCACGGCGGCCAGCGCGGTGGCCAG
>JAGWUW010000246.1 GCA_028868235.1 Betaproteobacteria bacterium
AACATTTTGGGAAGGCGGGCGTCAGCCCGCATGTGTTGTGCCGGCGAGCAACTGCGCGGATCCATGCCGGTAAGCATTGCGAAGCGCGAAGGGGCGCAAACCGGCGCGTCAGAGTAGGCGTTGCGATAGCGTACCCCTTTCCGGGCCAGACTATCGATGTTGGGAGTGTGCGCGAGTTTGTCCCCGTAGGCGCCGATGTAGGGGTTGTTGTCCTCGCTGACCAACCAGAGAATATTTGGTCGCTCCAGCCCTTGCTGCAGCGGATTTGCGCCAGCCGCCGCTGATATCAGGCCAAGCGCCCCCGCGCCAAGCGCCTGACGCCGCGAAATTCCTTCAGGGCCACTGGGCACGAGCCGTGCCTGACGGCGAGTATGAGGGGAACCGGTTTTCATTCCTTGGCCCTCTGCTTGAGCGACGATTCGATATTGGTAATACAGAATTGTGGTGATTGGTCATCTCATTTAAGGTATCAATGCGCGGATTGTCCATTGAACCACCGCCATCTTCGTGTCAGGCCAGCACAGAAGTTGGCCATTCGGGCGATTGGCAGGTAACATGGGGAAGGGCCGGCGCAACGGCGGCTCGGCAAACCTCGCCCGTGTTCGGAGCGCCAATGCGATACAACGGTCTCGACCTGAACCTCATTGTTGCGCTTGACGCTGTTCTCGAGGAAGCGAGCGTGACCAAGGCGGCCGAACGGCTCAACCTGACGCAGCCGGCGCTCAGTTCCGCGCTTGCGCGTCTGCGCGAATACTTTGGCGACGAGTTGCTGGTGCAAGTGGGGCGGCGGATGGTGCCGACCCCCTACGCCCAATCCTTGCGTCCCTTGGCAGCGCGGATGCTGAGAGAAGCGCAGTTGCTGGTTGCCAGCTCAAGCGGCTTCGATCCGGCGACCTCGAAGCGGCGATTCCGTATTTCGGCGTCGGACTACATCGTAACGGTGCTGATCACGCCGCTCATGGCGCGCTTTGCCACGATTGCGCCCGGGGTCGGGCTGGATATCGTTCCGACCGGGCCGCAACTTCTCGAGCAACTCGATCGAGGAAGCATCGATTGCGTGATCAGCCCCGAAGATTTCCTGGTGCATAGTCACCCTTCGGAAGTGCTGTTCGAAGATCAGCACGTTATCGTCGGGTGGGCCGGCAATCCCGCTCTGTCCGGGGAAGTGAACCTCGATACGCTGCTGGAACTTGGCCACGTGGCCACGAGCATCGGCGCAGGAGCCATCCCCTCGTTCGCGCGACAGCAGATGCGCCTCTACCGCGAACGCCTTAAGATAGAAGCAACTGTGCCCAACTTCTCGGCGATCCCGGCGATGTTGATCGGCTCCCATCGCGTCTCGATCCTGCAAGCGCGCCTGGCGCGGTTTTTTTCGGCGACGATGCCAATCGTGATCAAACCGCTGCCGTTCGACATGCCGCCCTTGCGCGAAGTCGCGCAATACCATTCGACACGCGTCAATGATGTCGGCCTGCGCTGGCTTGTCGACCGCCTGAAGGACGTCGCCGCCGCTTCAGGGGATGCGAACGACCTCGATCGCTGAAACGCGGGCCGGCCCGCCTTCAGGTTTGAAGTGCAGGTCTAGTCGCGGTCCACCGGCATTCACTTCGAAGGCGCGAGTCAAAGACTGGAGGGGCTTGCCTGCCTCGACGAGCGGATCAAGCCTCGTCAGTTTTTCCACGCCGTCTGCGAGCACCGTGAAGGTCTGGCCGGAAGTCGAGTCCTGCGGAGCAATGAACGTGAGGCGGACCGAGTAGCGACCTGGCTCGATCGGCAGGCGATAATGGAAGTCGCCTTCGCGGAACGTTGCGACAAGGTCTCGGTCCGGGTTCCCGGAGATGGCGGCGAGGACCGGTTTGCGGCCGCGTCCTCCGGGTGTGTCAGTTGTTGCGGCTTGCCCGCCGACGAAGAATGCGTCGGAACCGAACCGGGCCTGGGAAGACTTCGCGGCGATCAAGGCCCCACTGTCGATGCGGTAAGCGGCGGCGGATTCGCCCGCGAGCGTCCATGTGATGGCGTCGCGCATCGGCCCGGTCCGGAACTGTCCGGTCGCGACAACCCGGTTGGCGCCCGGCTGGAGACGCACTGCTTCCCACACGCAAATTCGATTGGGGCAGTTGCTCCTGATACCGAGCGACTTGCCGTTCACCGACAAGCCAGTCTGCGGGGCGTTCGAGTAGACCCGGACATCGGTCACAGGATAAGCGCGTTCGGCATAGCGGGAGCCTGTCACATGGACGGTCGGGGCGGCAGACCAGTTGGCCTTGTAGAAATAGAAGGCATCCTTGCGTGTGCCATGATCGTAAGTGACCAGGCCCTTGGTGTTGATGTCCTGCGAATCGCCCTCACGGCGGACGGTGCTGCCGAAATCGAACCCGTTCCACAGCCAGGTGGCCCACAGGTAGGGTCGCGACTTGAGGATCGGCCAGGTCTGCTCGTGGACCAATGACTGGTACTCTTCGGGCTGGCCCGGACCTGCAGGGTTGACCGGCCCGCCCAGCGGGTCATCGGTGTGTTCGGTGATGGACCCACCTGCACCATATTCGGTCACGGAGAGGGGGCGGGAGGGATGCTTCGCGCGCAACTTGTCGAGGTGTCCCCCTAACTGGTCAGGGCGACCATAGTACCAACCGAAATAGCGATTGACCCCATAGGCATCGGTAATGTCGCTGACTTCGGGAACGTCGTTCTGCCGCTCTTCGCAACAATTCGCGAGGACAGTCGCGCGTGCGGGATCGTCCGCCTTGGCCAATGCGTTGAGCTCGGCGAGAAGCGGGCGCGGATCCGCAACGGTTTTTGGCGGGACGCCAAGGAAGTCCGGCCGGCCGGGCCCGAAATCCACTTCGTTCGCTATTCCCCATGCCGCGACCGATGGATGGTTGTAATTCTGCCGAATCAATTCCTGCAATTGCTGGCGGGCGTTGGTGACCAGTGCAGCCGACGGATCGACGTCGTTGCCGTGAGTCCAGGCCGTGACAACCGGGATCTCGTCCCACAGGATCAGGCCATAACGATCGGCCAATTCATGGATCATTTGCCCATGCTGGTAATGGGTCAGCCGGATCGTGTTGGCACCCATTTCGCGGATCGTGCCGACGGTCGCGGCGATGTCCGCAGGGCTCATCGCCCAATCGCTGCTTTCCTGATCCTGGTGCAGGCCGACCCCGTGCAGCGGGACGTGCTTGCCATTGAGTATGAAGCCGCTGTCCGGGTCGAGGCGGATCAGGCGGATGCCGAACTTCTGGTCCAGCCGGTCCAGCACAGCGCCCGAACCCGCGATTACTTCCGTGCGAAGGGTGTAAAGGTAAGGGTCGGCCGTGCCCTGCCACAGTCTCGCTCTGGCGACGGTGAGCTGCTGGACTGGCTGCGCAACGACGCCGGGAGCAAGGGTCATGGCCTCGTCCGACCGCACCGCAACCTTGCCTGCGGCATCGATCAGGCTGGTACGCAAGCGAACGCGGGCAGGCTGCGCCGTATCGTTCACCAGTCGGGACCGGACCTCTACCTCGGCGGTCGAACCGCGCAGGCTGCGGGTTGTCGCATAGACGCCAGGACCGCCGTGATCGAGCATGTCGATGTGGACGGGACGGGTAACCACCAGGCTGACCGGTCGATAGAGTCCGCCGCGGACGAAGAAGTCGCCGCTGAGCGGGAAGATGTCAGCCGTCGTGGCAGACGGTGAGGGTTGGCGGTTGTCCACCTTGACCAGCAGCATGTTGGGTCGACCCGGAACCAAGGCCGCTGTCGCGTCGAACCGGAAGCGGGAAAAACCTCCGCGGTGTTCGCCCAGACGGATACCGTTGAGCCAGACTTCGGCGAGGCGGCTGGCCGCATCGAACTGGAGCCAGACTTTCTGCCCCGCAGGCCCGGCCGGCTCGGTGAAGTTCAGGCGATACCAACCGACACCCTGGACCTTGTTGACGGTTGCGGCCCTGTTCGCCTTTGGGTCCTTGGGATCGAGATAGTAACCGATCCGGTTCCAGGTGTGCGGAACCTTGACCACAGTCCATGGCTCGGGTGCAGCGCTGGTCGCTTCGGGCACAAGACGAAACTCCCAGCCGGCGTCGAGTGCGCGGGTTGCGCGAACCGGATTTCCATCCCGTGCGTGTGACGCTGAGGCAAGGCCGAGGCTGGCCACACCCAGCGCGACAACAACGGACCGAAGCCTGACGGAAGTCTGCTTGACCACATTAAGCTCCATGATCAGTTTGGTAAGACCAATAATGACCGTTCGACTCAAGTCAAGGCGGCACCCAGCTCTCGCTCTCCAGGCCCTGGGTACCAGATGAATCCTGCATCAGATTTCCTTATGGCTCATCATCAAGGCAATTCATTCGTTCGCCGAAAGAAGTCGTGTAACCTGGAAAAGCCGATCCTCGCAGACCCCG
>JAGWUW010000247.1 GCA_028868235.1 Betaproteobacteria bacterium
ACGAAAACGAGGTCGCCGAGGGCTTCCTGGGCGTGGTCGGTGATGCCGACGGTGACGGTGCCGTCAGCGTTGAGCAGCATCCATTCGTGGGAGGCGGCGTACTTGAGGTTGGCGGGAACGTTCGACATGGTTTTCTCCTGAATGGGTTGAATTAGATGACTGCTTTGCCGTTGCGGGCGAATACGGGTTTGGTGACCTTGGCCTTGAGCAGCTTGCCGCGGATATCAACTTGCACTTCGTTGCCGATGGCGATGCCTAGCGGTAGGCGAGCCAGCGCGATGGATTGTTGCAAGGTGGGCGAGAAGGAACCGGAGGTGATTTCGCCGTCACCCTGGGCGGTGACGACCTTCTGGTGAGCGCGCAGCACGCCCTTGTCGAGCAGGATCAGGCCGAGGAATTGCTTCTGCTGTCCGTTGGCAGCCAACGCGGCACGCCCGACGAAGTCGCGCTCATCCTTCATGGCGACGGTCCAGGCCAGGCCGGCGTCAAGCGGGGAGACGGTTTCATCCATGTCCTGACCGTACAGGTTCATGCCAGCTTCGAGGCGCAGCGTGTCGCGAGCGCCGAGGCCGCAAGGGGCAACGCCGGCGTCCTTCAGCTTGTTCCAGAGGCTTTCGGCCTCGCCGGCCGGCACCATGATTTCGTAGCCATCTTCGCCGGTGTAGCCGGTGCTGGCGATAAAATACTGATCCACTTCAGCGGCGAAGAAAGGCTTTAGATCGGCAATTGCGGCCTTGGTCTGCGGCAGCACCTGCCAGACCTTGGTGCGGGCGTTCGGTCCTTGCACAGCGATGATGCCTAGGGCGTTGTCACCGTCGCGACGCTGGGTAATGGTGACGTCCATCTTCCACTCGGCGGCCTTGGCCCGCATCCAGGCCAGATCCTTCTCGGCGGTGCCAGCATTGACGACGATGCGGAAGCGGGTGTCGGTCAGGAAGTAGATGATCAGGTCGTCGATGACGCCGCCGGCCTCGTTGAGCATGGCGGAATAGAGCGCCTTGCCGGAAACCTGCAGCTTGGCGACGTCGTTGGCGACCAGGCGCGACAGGAAGGGGCGGCAATCGGCACCGACGACATCGACCGGGCACATGTGCGAGACGTCGAACATGCCGCAATCCTTGCGCACCGCATGGTGCTCCTCGATCTGCGAGCCGTAATTGACTGGCATGTCCCAGCCGCCGAAATCGACCATCCGTGCGTTGATTGCGCGATGGGCTGCATTCAAAACCGTTTTCTTCAGCATATCAATCCTTTACAGGCGTTACTTAACGCCAGTTCTAGAAACGGAAAAGGGGTGAAACGAAAGAACGAATCTTGCGTTTCACCCCTCTGTCCTCGATACCTGAGAGATTTGCCCCATCGGTGGGCGCTGTTGACGCCTGCTCTCCAGAGTTTTGCCGGCAAGCCGGCAATTCCGCGGTCCTTTTGCCTGAGCGTTTTCGGGTGAAATTGCGCCTTCGGCGGCAGATCGAACTGCTCTCTCCCACGGAACGGGAGGCACTATAACGGGATGCGGCTGTCTGATCAATATGCTGCGCCGCACAAGGGAAACCGGGTGGTGCTGCCTTCGTGATAAACTCATCGTTTGCTTTCAAACGGTTGCCCGTGACACCCGCCAATTTCGATTTTCACTGCCATTCCATCGTCTCCGACGGTTTGCTGCCACCTCATGTGGTCGCCCGGCGGGCGGCTGCTAACGGCGTCGACTTTTGGTCTTTGACCGACCACGACGATATCGGCGGCCTAGCCGAGGCCAGAGTTACCGCCGAGGAAGTCGGCATGTGCTTTATCAACGGAGTCGAAATTTCCATCGAATGGCGTGGAACCCCGATCCATATCGTCGGACTGGGTTTCGATGCGGCCAATCCGAATCTGATTAATGGCCTTCACGATCTGCGTCAGGGGAGGGTTGAGCGTGCAATACGCATGGGCGATGCACTCGCGGCTATTGGCATTCCTGGTGTCTATGAAGGCGCGCTGTGCTTTGTTACCAACCCGAACCTGATCTCGCGTGCACACTTTGCCCGCTATCTGGTGTCGATCGGCATCTCACGCGACGTGCCGGGGGTCTTTCAGCATTACCTGACGCCCGGCAAGCCGGGATACGTTGATCATCAGTGGGTCACTCTGGAGGATGCGGTTAATTGGATCAGCGGTGCAGGCGGTGTTGCCGTCGTCGCGCATCCGGGGCGTTACAAGATGTCAGGGGCCGACATGCGCAATTTCCTCGACGACTTCAAGGATGCTGGTGGTCGTGGCATCGAGGTTACCTGCGGTAGTCATTCGCCGGATCACGTCATGCATTTCGCCCGCCTGGCTCGTCACTATGAATTCCATGCCTCGCGTGGTTCCGATTTTCACGGGCCGGAGGAGAGCTATGTCGATCTTGGCAAATTGCCGCAGTTGCCGGAAGATCTGAAACCGGTCTGGCGTCTGGTGGTCTGAGCATGGCGCGTATCGTCCAGATTCACCCCGAATCTCCTCAGCCGCGTCTGCTGGTGCAGGCGGCCGAATTCATCCGCGATGGGGCTCTCGTCGCCTTGCCGACTGACTCTTGCTACGCTTTGGGTTGTCACCTTGGTGACAAGGAGGCGCTCGATCGCATCCGCCAGATTCGCCAGGTGGATGATCGCCATCACCTGACCCTGATGGTGCGCGATCTGTCCGAGATCGCCACCTACGCCCGCGTCGACAATGCCCAGTATCGTTTGCTGAAGGCGGCAACCCCTGGTAGCTATACCTTTATTCTCGAAGGCAGCAAAGAACTGCCCCGCCGAGTTATGCACCCGAAGCGTAAAACTATCGGCTTGCGTATACCGGATCATCCTGTTGCTCTGGCTTTGCTTGAGGAATTGGGTGAGCCGTTGCTGACCACGACCTTGCAGCTGCCTGGCGACGAGTTTCCGTTGACCGAAGGCTGGGAAATCCAGGATCGTCTTGACGACCAACTGGAGCTGATTCTTGATGGCGGACCGTGCGGTACGGAGCCGACAACAGTCATCGACCTGACCGGTTCGGCGCCTGAACTTGTTCGTGCCGGGCGCGGTTCGCTGGCACTATTTGGGCTGGACTGAACGCATGCTGGCAAGCTTGATCCAGACTTTGGCCATTTCGGCGCTGCCGGTGATCTTTGCAATTACCCTGCACGAGGCGGCGCACGGCTATGCGGCGCGCCACTTCGGTGATCCGACTGCCTGGCAGATGGGGCGGATCAGTCTGAATCCCTTACGTCATATCGATCCAGTTGGCACGATTATCATCCCGATCGCCATCCTGCTTTTTTCCGGCGGTACTTTTCTATTTGGCTACGCCAAGCCGGTGCCGGTTGATTTCAGCCGACTACGCCAGCCCAAGAAGGACATGTTCTGGGTGGCTGCCGCCGGTCCCGGCGCGAATCTTTTCATGGCACTGTGCTGGGCGGCCATGCTTAAGTTGGCCTGGTTGATGCCCACCAACGAATTTACCCTGCCGCTATCGGAAATGAGCAAGGTGGGCATCATGGTCAATTGTGTGCTGATGGTGCTCAACCTTCTGCCGCTGCCGCCGCTTGACGGCGGGCGGATAGCCGTCAGCCTTCTGCCGCATTCGCTGGCCTGGAAATTCGCCCAGCTTGAACGGTGGGGCTTCCCAATTTTGTTGCTCCTGTTGTTCACCGGTATTCTCGGCGCCGTCATGAACCCGCTGGTCATCCTGTCGGCGCGGGCTATCGAACTTATTTTTGGTCTCTACTAATCGACTATGTACGCTGAACGTGTTCTATCCGGCATGCGCCCGACCGGCGCCCTGCATCTCGGCCACTATCACGGGGTTCTCAAGAACTGGGTCAAGCTCCAGCACGAATACCCCTGCCTGTTTTTTGTTGCCGACTGGCACGCCCTGACGACGCAATACGACAACCCGCAAGGCATCGAAAAGTCGTCGATGGACATGGTCATCGACTGGCTGGCTGCGGGTGTCGATCCCAACCAGGCGACGCTGTTCATCCAGTCCAAGGTGCCGGAGCATGCCGAACTGCATCTGCTGATGTCGATGATGACCCCGCTCGGCTGGTTGGAGCGCGTGCCGACCTACAAGGACCAGCAGGAAAAGCTGGCCGGCAAGGATCTGACGACCTACGGCTTCCTCGGCTACCCACTGCTGATGAGCGCCGACATCCTGATCTACCGTGCCGACAAGGTGCCGGTTGGCGAGGACCAGATTCCGCACGTCGAATTCACCCGCGAACTGGCCCGCCGTTTCAACCACATGTACGGTCGCGAGCCGGGTTTCGAGGACAAGGCGCGCGAAGCGGTCAAGAAACTGGGCAGCAAGAAGGCCCGCCTGTACGAGGAATTGCGCGTCCGCTTCCAGCAGAATGGCGACAAGGAAGCCGTCGAGCAGGCCAAGGC
>JAGWUW010000248.1 GCA_028868235.1 Betaproteobacteria bacterium
TCGCACTGGAACGGGGCCGTAGCTCAGATGGGAGAGCGCGTCGTTCGCAATGACGAGGTCAGGGGTTCGATCCCCCTCGGCTCCACCAGTGTTTGATAAGCGTCTGAAAGGCCTGAAAAATACCGGGAATCAAGGACTTTCCTACAATTGACTGCTACAAATCGCTGCTACAAAGCGGCAGTCAGGAAAGTCGATATGTGTTCCTATCTCTGCCGCCGTGGGGCGGTCTATTACACCCGACTAGTGGTGCCTCCCCGGCTCAGGCCGATCATCGGAAAATCTGACCTGGGCCGTTCGCTCGGGACCAAGGACTTAGCCGAGGCCAAGCGGCTGCTGCCTATGTGGCTGGCTGAGGCTCAGTCGATTATTGCCGCTGCCGAGGCTCAGCTTGCCGGGACGGTTGCCAAGCCGGTCGTTATTCCGGTTGCCAGCTTCCCATTCACTCAGGCTCAGGCCGATTGGGAAGCCGAGCAGGACCGATTGCGGCAAGAGTTCGATTGGGAGCAGGACGCCAAGGACGAAGCCGCTGCCGCCTTTGAGGCGCGCTTGGACCGGCCTGAGGCCGAACTTGCCCCCGATGAAGCCGCAGCCGCCCGCCTGCTGAGGGAAGCTCGGGAGGAACGCGACAGATGCCGGGCTTGAAGCTGTTGGACATCTATACCCGGTCGGTCAGCGCACAAGCTAGCTCGGGGGTGGACCGAGTGATAGCAGCGGCTTCGTGTCACCTTTGCGAACAAAGGCCACAGAATAGGGGCGTTACTTGGATCGCTCGACGCGGTGCAACCTTGAGTCTGCTGGTTCTCCGTATCAATCAACCGATTGTGTGGAAGCCTGCAAACTCCGTGCTAACGCTGTTTCAACCAACGGAGTTGGATCGGCAAGCTGATTGCGCCAATCGGCGCGGCTTGGATGGGTTGCGGTCACAACCTCGATCCCGCTTGCAGAGCGGTGTACCCTGCTAGTCCATCCGCGATTGTTTCGCTCACTAAACGAGTCAATCAGTTCGTCGGCACCTAGCTGACTTCTGGTCCAAGCTCCCGCCGTCCCGCCGAAGCAAAGCACCACGCGGACATTCAAGCTTTCAATGATCGCCTGGTGCACCGGCCAACACGCTTCCAGCAACGCTGCCTTTTCGCTCTCAAGCTCCCTCTCGCCGCGCGTTTTTACGAACACGACATTGCTCGATGGTACCTGCTGCGGATCAAGCCCCAGCCGTCCAAGCATATGCAGGATTCGCGGTTGCAAACCCCAGCACCCCGGTTCGGCATCTTCCCAGCTTTCATCCTGATATTCGGACCAAGGCCGATCCAGGTTTCGGAACCGTTCGAGATAGGCTCCAATGGTCGCAGTCGGCATGAGGGAGGGCAGGCCGCCCGGATTCAGGCCGAGTATGTAGAGTGCCGATGGCTTCGCAAACGCTTCCTTGCCAGAGTAGAAAATCGATCCCGACCGATTAAGCAACGACTGTGGGAGTGCGTTAACTGCAACGCGGATTGCCGCTGGGATTTCGTCATATGACAGCATCAGTGACCTCGTTGTGAGCTTGGCTTGGTAAGCGTAGCGTCGTGCAGCAACTCGAGCATCCAATTTATTTTTTCACTTAGGTCGCTCTCAAGCCTGTGCGCGCCCCTTAACCGAAGGAGCAACGCATATGCGCAAGATTTACTGTCCAGTTGTCCGCAAGGGCGGGAAGTGTTCGATGAAAGCCAAGACCTGCAAATACTGCGGTGTTCTGTCTTGTGACATGACCCTTTGCCCATCTCGCTATTTCGGACGGCCCTATGGTCGGTGTCGTCGTTGTGGCCGGAAATGGGCCAAGACCTGACGGCGCGAGAACGCGTGGAGTGGTCCGCCCGTCGGGACTGGAGAGAAGTCCCGTGGAGTGCCCCTGCCGCATTAGCCAAGGTGCCCCGGAACGCGCTCAGCGACTCTCCTAGGGCATTTAATCAGAGGGTGGCAGCGGCGATCACATCGCGTACGCCGGACGGCCCCCACTTGTCGCTCCGTGCGGTGACTATGCCCCGGCAAGTTCATCGCGCAGGCGGTAAACGGTGGACCGAGCGATCCCCATGCGGCGGGCCAGCACGGAGGGGCTTTCCCCTGTGGCCAGAGCATCCTTGATCGCAGTGCCGTCAATCGTGGCAGGACGGCCCTTATAAATGCCCTTGGCCTTGGCAGCTTCGATCCCATCGCGTTGCCGCTCTGCCCGAATGTCTGCCTCAAACTCTGCCACGGCTGCAAGCACGGCCAATGTCAGTTTGCCGGTAGAAGTCGAGGTATCAATGCCTGACTGTTGCAGGACGCGGAAGGAGGCCCCCTTATCGGCAACGCGGGCGATGATCTGGTGCAGGTCGATTACTGACCGGGCCAGACGGTCCAGCCGGGTAACGATCAAGGTATCCCCTTCACGAATGAAATCCAGGGCGAGGGCAAGTTGCTCCCGGTCGCTGGCCTTCCGCCCGCTGCGCTTCTCCGCAAATAGCTTCTCGCAGCCCGCTTCCCGCAACGCTGCCTCTTGAACGTCCAGCGATTGCCCGACGCTGCTAACCCGAGCGTATCCGATCAATGCCATTGCCCGCACTTCTGTCCTATTTGGGTCTAGATGTGCGGCCTATGCTGTCCGATAAAACTCTTGTCAACCCATATCGGACGCAACGGCGGCAGCAATCGGACGACCGCTATGGGTTTAGCCTAGTCGGACACGGCACAGAGCGCTTGGCCCTAGGAGCCGATTCTATGTGGCGGGCCGGACGAAGGGGCATGGGGGGAACAGCACTGGTATAAGTTGGAAGTGCCCCTTCGCGTAAGCATCCCGCTTTCAGGTCGCGAGGGGCATTGCCGCTAACTACGCGGGACAAATTGCGGTATGAATGAAGCGGCGCATTTACAACGGTACGAGAGCGCCTCGAATGACAGGACAGTTGAGCACGCGCAAAAGCGCGGTTAGCCTTCAAGCGACCCGGAGAACGAGGGTTGCTCGCTTTCCTGACGCACCCAACCAAAGACACGCTCTGCGATGAGAAGTCCCAATACCGCGCCAACAAATTGGGCAACAACGAAGCCAGGCACATCGGCAGGCGCAATTCCCGCGAATGTGTCCGACAACGAGCGCGCGATCGTGACGGCAGGATTGGCAAAGGACGTCGAGGCGGTGAACCAGTAAGCCGCAACGATTACCAATGCGACGGAAACGGGCACGGCATCAGGTCGAGCGCGAAGCGTTCCCAGAATGGTCAACACCAGGGCGAATGTCGCAATCACTTCCGACAGCCATTGCGCCGGACCGCTACGGCCATGTTCGGATATCTGCAGCAGCGATTGCCCGAACATTGTATGCGCCAGCATCGCGCCGCAGATAGTGCCGACCAGTTGCGCCAGCACATAGGCAATGGCGACCGATGCCGTGACTTCCGTTCGCAGAGCAAAGATCAGGGTAACGGCAGGATTGAAGTGCGCTCCCGATACAGGCCCAAACGCGGTGATCAGCACATAGAGGATCGCCCCTGTGGCGATCGTGTTGGCAAGCAGCGCAACGGCGACGTTCCCCTGCGCCAATGTGTCGGCCATGATGCCCGAGCCGACCACCGTTGCCAGCAGGAGTGCGCTGCCGATAACCTCGGCGGCAATTCTCTGCCGAACAGAATAGGTCATGCGATCCGCTGCCCTCTGGCATCCACAACGAGTTCGCCGTCTTCCTTGCGGAACTCGCCGCGCTGTGGTGGCAGGAGGTCGATGACGTCTTCCGAAGGGCGGCAGAGGCGCACGCCAGCGGGGGTCACGACGATCGGGCGGTTGAGCAGTACCGGATGCGCTTCAATGGCATCGAGCAACGCCTCGTCGTCGAGTGCAGGATCATCAAGGCCAAGCTCTGCGAAGGGCGTGCCCTTCTCGCGCAGGACGCTCCGCACGCTCACGCCCATCCGGCTGATCAAGTCGCGAATCCTCGCTCGCGTGGGCGGACACTTCAGATATTCGATCACGTGCGGTTCGAATCCCGCGTTCCGAATCAGCGCAAGGGTATTGCGTGAGGTTCCGCAGGCCGGGTTGTGGTAGATGATCACGTCCATATGGCGCGCTTATATGTGAACCATGACAGTTCTGCGACGGATCGAAAGGGCGGGGTGACAATGGCAGCTTGTCAATCTGAGCTTGCCCTAGCCATTACGTCTGACTATTATAGTCGGTGCAGAGGCTGAAAAATAACTCTTGATTTCCAATAAGTTATGACTGGGATCGGGAGTTCAATCCTCCCCATCGTCGTGCCGTCGATGGAATCCGTTCAGTGGCGATCGGCAGGGCAACCGTGTTCAGATTAGCCAATCGTTCGTTATGCTATCTTGAACAAGACGATTTGCCCGTGGTGGGAGGCGAGAGGGGGCCGGG
>JAGWUW010000249.1 GCA_028868235.1 Betaproteobacteria bacterium
CGTTCGCGGGTCAGACCGCCCGGGCCAAGAGCCGAGACGCGGCGCTTGTGGGTGATTTCCGACAGCGGGTTGGTCTGATCCATGAACTGCGACAGCTGGCTGGAACCGAAGAATTCCTTGATAGCGGCGCTGATCGGCTTGGCGTTGATCAGATCGTGCGGCATCAGGTTGTCGGATTCGGCCTGCGACAGGCGCTCCTTGACCGCACGCTCGACGCGAACCAGACCGGCGCGGAACTGGTTTTCGGCCAGTTCGCCGACCGAACGCACGCGGCGGTTGCCGAGGTGGTCGATGTCATCGATTTCGCCGCGGCCGTTGCGCAATTCGACCAGGATGCGGATCACATCGACGATGTCGCGCGGTGACAGGGTCAGCTGTTCGCGAACTTCGATGTTGGCGCCGAGCGGCTTCAACTTGGCGGCCAGGGCCTCAGCTTCGGCCAAGGTCGAGTTTTCGATCATGGCACGGGCGCCGAACGGCAGCAGGCTGACCAGATCCTGAATGGCGGACAGGGCAAAACCGGAGGCTTCGGCCAGGTTCTTCAGGGCGGCTTCGGCCTTGGAGGCCAGGCCCTTGACCATCACCTTGTATTCGATGACGTCCTGACGCGACAGGCGACGGTTGAACTTCATGCGGCCTACGCCGGACAGGTCGTAGCGCTCGTCGGAGTAGAACAGGCCGTTGAACAGGATTTCGACCGCTTCTTCCGTCGGCGGCTCACCCGGACGCATCATGCGGTAAATGGCGATGCGGGCAGCCTGACGGGTTGCGGTCTCATCGGCACGCAGAGTGTTCGAGATAAAGGCGCCACGGTCGAGATCGTTGGTGTACAGCGTCTCGACGGTCAGAATTTCAGCTTCACGTAGCTTGGCTAGCAGAGTCTCCGTGATTTCGTCGTTGGCATTGGCTACGATTTCACCGGTAGCCGTGTCGACGATGTTCTTCGCGACGACACGGCCAATCAGGAATTCGTCCGGAACAGCGATCTGCTTGATACCCGCAGTGGCAATATCACGGATGTGCTTGGCGGTAATCCGCTTGTCCTTAGCAACGATCAATTTGCCGTCCGGTCCGACAAAATCGAAACGAGCTACTTCACCGCGCAGGCGCTCCGGCACTAGAGTGAATTCGACCTTGTCTTTACTTAGCAGGAAGGTATCAAATTCGAAAAATTGATCCAGGATTTCCTCTGACGACATGCCAATGGCCTTCAGCAGCGTGGTCACCGGCATCTTGCGACGACGGTCGACGCGGAAGAACAGCGTGTCCTTTGGATCGAATTCGAAGTCCAACCATGAACCGCGATAGGGAATGACGCGTGCCGAGAAGAGCAGTTTGCCCGAACTGTGGGTCTTGCCGCGGTCGTGTTCGAAGAACACACCAGGCGAGCGGTGCAGCTGGGATACGATGACACGCTCGGTGCCATTGATCACGAAAGAACCATTAGTCGTCATCAGGGGAATTTCACCCATGTAGACTTCCTGCTCCTTCACTTCCTTCACGGTATCAGGGGCTTCGCGGTCCATGATGACCAAGCGCACCTTGGCGCGCAGCGACGAGGCGAACGTCAGGCCGCGCTGATGGCATTCGGTCACGTCAAAAGCCGGCTCGCCCAGCATATAGCTGACGAACTCCAGGCGAGCGTTGCCGGAATGCGAAACGATCGGGAAAATCGAGGTAAACGCGGCCTGCAGGCCTTCATTCTTCCGCTTCTCAGGCGCTACTTCGTCTTGAAGGAAGTCCTTGAAAGACTGCAGTTGGGTTGCCAACAAGTAAGGAACGTCCAAGACACTGGCGCGCTTGGCGAAGCTCTTGCGGATGCGTTTCTTCTCGGTGAAGGAGTAAGTCATGGTAACTCCGTGAGGATGAAATCAAACATAAAACCTGTGGAAACAGGCAAACGCAAACAGACTCCCCCCTTTTTACGAAAAGAGAAAAGTTCGGTTTGCGTTTGCCGTCTGGCGGTGGTCAACGTCGTTTTCAGTATGTCGGTCTAGCCTGTTTTACAAAGCACAAAAGGGCTGGCGGCAAAAACCGCCAGCCCACAGGGCAAAAGTCGATTACTTGATTTCGACCTTGGCGCCAGCGTCTTCCAGTTGCTTCTTGAGAGCTTCAGCGTCAGCCTTGGCAATACCTTCCTTGACTGGCTTCGGAGCACCGTCAACCAAGTCCTTGGCTTCCTTCAGGCCCAGACCGGTAGCAGCACGAACGACCTTGATGACTTCAACCTTCTTGTCGCCAGCGCCAGCCAGGACAACGGTGAATTCGGTCTGTTCTTCAGCAGCAGCGGCCGCGCCACCACCAGCCGGGCCGGCAACGGCGACGGCAGCGGCGGAAACGCCAAACTTCTCTTCGAATGCCTTGACCAGGTCATTCAGTTCCATAACGGTCAGGGAGCCAACGGCTTCCAGGATGTCTTCTTTGCTAATTGCCATTTCAAATAACTCCTAAATCAGTTCGTAAGCGGTACGGTTAAGCGGCAGCTTCTTCGCGCTGGGTAGCCAATGCAGCCAGGCCGCGGACGAAGCCGGCAACCGGAGCTTGCATGACGTACAGCAGCTTAGAGAGCAGCTCTTCACGGCTCGGGACGGAAGCAAGCGCTTGAACGCCAGCCTTATCCAGCACCTTGCCGGCATAGGAACCGGCCTTCAGGACGAGCTTGTCGTTGGTTTTTGCGAAATCAGCAAGGACCTTAGCTGCGGCAACTGGGTCGGCGGAAACGCTGTAAATCAGCGGCCCGACCATTTGGTCGGCCAGGCCGGCGAACTCGGTGCCCGCGACCGCGCGACGCACCAAGGTGTTCTTCAACACACGCAGGTAAACGCCAGACTCGCGGGCCTTCTTGCGCAACACGGTGAGGTCGGTAACCTCGATGCCACGATATTCGGCGACCACGATGGTCTGAGCGTTGGCCACTTGTGCCGACACCTCAGCTACAACCGCTTTTTTGTCGTTCAGATTGAGACCCACAGGTCTTTCCTCCTTTCAAGTCATAACACGATGGAAAGATTCCATCGCCCTTACGGCGACCTGAACCAGAAGCTATGCTGCCCGTTACCGGCCAGCAGAAAATCTTGTTCGGGGACACCGTCTGCGCAGGTTGCTCTCGCGATTAAGCTCCGTCGCCGGGGCGCCTGCGGTCTTTGACGATCTGCAGCTCCCCGCCGAAACGGGAATCTGCAGCCCAAAGTTCTATTAAGCCAGCACCGTAGCCTGGTCGACGCGAACGCCGGGACCCATGGTGGCGGAGACAGCAATCTTCTTCAGGTACTGCCCCTTAGAAGAAGCTGGCTTGGCCTTGTTCAGCGCATCAATCAGCGCCTTCAGGTTGCTTTCCAGGCTCTCGACGGGGAAGGAAGCACGACCAATGGTGGCGTGAACGATGCCGGCCTTGTCGGTGCGGTACTGAACCTGACCTGCCTTAGCATTCTTGACGGCGGTAGCAACGTCCATGGTCACCGTACCAACCTTCGGGTTCGGCATCAGACCACGCGGACCAAGAATCTGACCCAGTTGGCCAACGACCTTCATGGCATCCGGGGTAGCGATGACGACGTCGAAGTTCAGGTTGCCGGCCTTGACATCAGCAGCCAGGTCATCAAAACCAACAACTTCGGCGCCGGCAGCCTTGGCGGCTTCAGCCTTGTCGCCCTGGGCAAACACGGCAACGCGAACGGACTTACCGGTACCGGCCGGCAGGACGACGGAGCCGCGAACGACCTGGTCGGATTTACGTGCATCAACACCGAGGTTGACGGCCACATCGATCGACTCGTCGAACTTGGCAGTTGCGGTTTCCTTGGCCAGGGTCAAGGCTTGCTGCAGCGGGTACAGCTTCTGCGCGACGACCTTGTCAGCCAGGGCTTTTTGTTTCTTCGTGAGCTTAGCCATGATTACAGACCCTCCACCGTGATACCCATCGAACGGGCGGAGCCGGCGATGGTGCGAATAGCTGCTTCCATGTCGGCAGCGGTCAGGTCAGGCATTTTGGTCTTGGCGATCTCTTCGCACTGGGCACGAGTGATCTTGCCGACCTTGTCGGTGTGCGGCTTGGCCGAACCGGACTTGATACCGGCAGCCTTCTTGATCAGGATAGTCGCCGGCGGGGTCTTCATCACGAAGGTGAAGGACTTGTCCGCGTAGGCGGTGATGACAACCGGAATTGGCAGGCCCGGCTCGACGCCTTGGGTCTGGGCGTTGAACGCCTTGCAGAATTCCATGATGTTCAGACCGCGCTGACCCAGCGCGGGACCGACTGGAGGCGAAGGGTTTGCCTTGCCAGCCGGGATTTGCAGCTTGATGAAGCCGATAATCTTCTTGGCCATAACTTTCTCCTAGAACCGCCTGACGGCCACG
>JAGWUW010000250.1 GCA_028868235.1 Betaproteobacteria bacterium
GCGGGCGTGGCCAAGTGCAAGAGCGACCACGTGGTGATCGCCGGCCATGACGGCGGCACGGGCGCCTCGCCCTGGTCGTCCATCAAGCACTGCGGCACGCCCTGGGAGCTGGGCCTGGCCGAGGCGCAGCAGACGCTGGTGCTGAACCGCCTGCGTGGCCGGGTGCGCATCCAGGCGGACGGCCAGATGAAGACCGGCCGCGACGTCGTCATCGGCGCGCTGCTGGGTGCCGACGAGTTCGGTTTCGCCACCGCACCGCTGGTCGTCGAAGGCTGCATCATGATGCGCAAGTGCCACCTGAACACCTGCCCGGTTGGCGTCGCCACCCAGGATCCGGTGCTCCGTCAGCGCTTCTCCGGCCAGCCGGAACACGTCGTGAATTTCTTCTTCTTCGTCGCTGAAGAAGCCCGCGAAATCATGGCCCAGCTCGGTATCCGCAAGTTCGACGATCTGGTCGGCCGTGCCGACCTGCTCGACATGCGTGCCGGTATCGAACACTGGAAGGCCAAAGGCCTGGATTTCACCAAGGTCTTCTACCAGCCGTCCGTGCCGGCCGAAGTGCCGCGCCGCCATACCGAAGGCCAGGATCACGGCCTCGAGAAGGCGCTCGACCACAAGTTGATCGAGCAAGCCAGGCCGGCCCTCGAAAAGGGCCAGAAGGTCCAGATCGAGACGACTATCATCAACGTCAATCGCACCTGCGGCACTATGCTGTCGGGCGAAGTGGCCAAGCGCTATGGCAATGCCGGCCTGCCGGACGACACCATCCACATCAAGCTGACCGGCACCGCCGGCCAGGCTTTCGGTGCCTTCCTGGCGCGTGGCGTGACGCTGGATCTGACCGGCGAAGGTAACGACTACGTCGGCAAGGGCCTGTCGGGTGGTCGCATCATCATCAAGCCGAACGCTGATTTCCGCGGCGATACGCAGCAGAACATCATCGTCGGCAACACCGTCATGTACGGCGCGACCGAGGGCGATGCGTTCTTCGCCGGTGTCGGTGGCGAGCGCTTCTGCGTTCGCAACTCCGGTGGTACGGCTGTCGTCGAGGGCGTCGGCGACCACGGCTGCGAATACATGACCGGCGGCACTGTTGCCGTGCTGGGCATGACCGGTCGTAATTTCGCCGCAGGCATGTCGGGCGGCATCGCCTACGTGCTGGACGAGGACGGTTCCTTCAAGAGCCGCTGCAACCTGGCCCAGGTCGCCCTGGAAAAGGTTCTGCCGGCCAATCGTCACGCCGCCGGCGAGCCGCTGCACCGTGGTCAGGCCGACGAAACTCAGCTCAAGGAGCTGGTGACCCGTCACGCCGAATACACCGGCAGCAAGACCGCCAAGGCCATCCTGGCTAACTGGGATGCCTATCGCGAGAAGTTCGTCAAAGTTTATCCGCACGAATACAAGCGGGCGCTCACCGAGATGGCCGCTGCTGCACAGAAGGAGGCCGCATAATGGGCAAGCCGACTGGATTCATGGAGTTCGAACGCCTCGAAGAGGCTTACGAACCGGTCGAAAAGCGCCTGACGCACTACAAGGAGTTCGTCCAGACCTTGTCTGACGACGCTGCCAAGACGCAGGGCGCACGCTGCATGGATTGCGGCATCCCGTTCTGCAACAACGGCTGCCCGGTGAACAACATCATTCCGGACTGGAATGACCTGGTTTTTCGTGGCAACTGGAAGCAGGCCCTAGAAGTGCTGCATTCGACCAACAATTTCCCGGATTTTACCGGCCGCATCTGTCCGGCACCTTGCGAGGCCGCCTGTACGCTTGGCATCAACGCTGCGCCGGTGGGCATCAAGTCGATCGAGCATTTCATCATCGACAAGGGCTGGGAAATGGGTTGGGTCGTGCCGCAGCCGGCCGCCGTCAAGACGGGAAAGAAGGTTGCCGTGGTCGGTTCCGGCCCGGCAGGCATGGCCGCTGCCCAGCAGCTGGCACGCGTCGGCCACGACGTTACGGTATTCGAGAAGAGCAGCCGTATCGGCGGCCTGCTCGGCTTCGGAATCCCTGACTTCAAGCTCAACAAGTCGGTCATCGACCGCCGCGTGTCGCAGATGCAGGCTGAAGGCGTGACCTTCAAGACCAAGGTCATCGTCGGCGACAAGAACATCCCAGCCGGCATCAACAACGATGCTACCGAGACCATTTCGGCTGACCAGCTGAAGAAGGATTTCGACGCGGTGATTCTCGCCGCCGGTTCCGAAGTGCCGCGCGACCTGCCGGTGCCGGGCCGCGAACTCAAGGGCGTCTATGCTGCGCTTGAGTTCCTGATTCCGCAGAACAAGGAAGTCCAGCAGGGCGTCAAGAACCCGATCAACGTCAAGGGCAAGCACGTCGTCGTCATCGGCGGCGGCGATACTGGCTCGGACTGTGTCGGTACCAGCTACCGCCACGGCGCCGCTTCGGTGACCCAGTTCGAACTGATGCCGGCCCCGCCGGAGCAGGAAGACAAGCCGTTGGTCTGGCCGTACTGGCCGTTGAAGATGCGTACCTCGTCGTCGCACAAGGAAGGTGAAACCGTCCGCGAGTTCGCGGTGGCCACCAAGTCCTTCGTCGACGATGGCAAGGGTAACGTCAAGGCGCTCAAGGCGGTTCGCGTCGAATGGCAGGGTGGCAAGATGGTCGAGGTCGCCGGTTCGGAATTCGAACTCCCGTGCGATGCTGCCTTCCTGGCCATGGGCTTCACCAACCCGGTCGGCAGCCTGCTCGAAGCCTTTGGCGTCGAGAAGGATGCACGCAACAACGCCAAGGCGACAACTGACGGCGCAGGCTGCTACAAGACCAACGTCGACGGCGTCTATGCGGCCGGTGACGTGCGTCGTGGCCAATCGCTAGTCGTCTGGGCAATCCGTGAAGGTCGTCAGGCCGCTCGCGAGGTCGATGCCTTCCTGATGGGTTCGACGACACTGCCGCGCTAAACTCCGACCACTGAGTCACTTCGAGGCCCTGTCGTGCGAAAGCCGGCAGGGCCTTTGTTTTCACCGTTTGTCGGAAAATCTGTCATTTTTCGAACTCGACCGACTAGCGTTAGTCGAATACACAAACGACAACGCAGGCCGAAAGTGTATCTTGTTCCCCGGCAGCCAACCATTTCCGGCTGCGGGCGTTATCCGGACAGGAAGACGGAAAGCTAAGACAGCAGCACACGACCACCCACTCAGCGGAGGTAGCCATGTCGATCTTCACGCGTTACCAGAGTCGCTACGAAGCGGCGCAGGAAGAGGAACTGTCGATTCAGGAATATCTGGATCTGTGCCGAAGCGATCCGAGTGCCTATGCCAGCGTTGCCGAGCGCATGCTGATGGCCATCGGTGAGCCAGAACTGGTCGATACCCGGCTGGACCCGCGTCTGTCGCGCATCTTCGCCAACAAGATGCTC
Source organism: Betaproteobacteria bacterium (assembly GCA_028868235.1). Lineage (GTDB taxonomy): Bacteria > Pseudomonadota > Gammaproteobacteria > Burkholderiales > Rhodocyclaceae > Azonexus. The sequence goes on from JAGWUW010000250.1 coordinate 3,383, forward strand.
AAGCTCTACCCAGCCTTCCGCGAGTTCTACGGCATGGAAGAGGTCATCGAGCACATCGTGTCCTACTTCAGACACGCTGCGCAGGGCCTGGAGGAAAAGAAGCAGATTCTCTATCTCCTCGGCCCGGTCGGTGGCGGCAAATCCTCGCTGGCCGAACGCCTGAAATCACTGATCGAGAAGGTACCTTTCTACGCGATCAAGGGCTCGCCGGTGCACGAGTCACCGCTTGCCTTGTTCAACATCGATGAAGATGGTCCTATCCTCGAGCAGGATTACGGCATTCCCCGGCGCTACCTGGGCGGCATCATGAGTCCGTGGGCGGTGAAGCGCCTGCAGGAATTCGGCGGCGACATCACCCGCTTCCGCGTCGTCCGTCTGTGCCCGTCGGTACTGTCGCAGATCGCTGTGGCCAAGACCGAGCCGGGCGACGAGAACAACCAGGATATTTCCTCCTTGGTCGGCAAGATCGACATCCGCAAACTGGAGACCTATTCGCAGAACGATCCGGATGCTTACTCCTACTCTGGTGGCCTGTGCCTGGCAAATCGCGGCATCCTGGAATTCGTGGAGATGTTCAAGGCGCCGATCAAGGTACTGCACCCCCTGTTGACTGCGACGCAGGAGCAGAACTACAAGGGAACCGAGGGCTTTGGGGCAATTCCCTTCGATGGCCTAATCCTCGCCCACTCCAACGAGGCCGAGTGGCAGGCTTTCAAGAACAATCGCAACAACGAGGCTTTTCTTGATCGTATCTACATCGTTAAGGTGCCGTACTCCCTCCGGGTGACTGACGAAATGCACATCTACGAGAAGTTGCTGGCCAATTCCTCGTTGGCGGCGGCACCCTGCGCCCCCGATACGCTACGCATGATGGCCCAGTTCTCCGTGTTGTCGCGCCTAAAGGAGCCGGAAAATTCCAGCCTGTTCAGCAAGATGCGCGTCTATGACGGCGAGAATCT
>JAGWUW010000251.1 GCA_028868235.1 Betaproteobacteria bacterium
TGCGAATCTTAGTGGGCCTGAGCACCACGATGCAGTCGACCGTAGGACAATCCCATCCCTCGGTGAGCAGCATGGAGTTGCACAACACACCAGACTCAACCGCGTCGAATTCAGATATGATCTCTGCCCGATGCTCCGATTCTCCATTCACTTCGCGTGCGTCCAGTCCACGGGCCTTGAGCATGTGGCAAAACTTCTTGGACGTCGCAATCAGCGGCAGGAATACCACGGTCTTGCGGTCCCGGTACTTAACAAGCTCGTCGGCAATCTGCTCTAGGTACGGGTCCAGTGCCGTGGCGATACCGGCGAGCTGGTAGTCGCCGCTCTGTTGCTTGACGGCAGAGATATCGATTGTCAACGGGATTGTGGCGGCCTTAATCTTGCACAGGTATCCGTCCTTTACCGCCTGGGGCAGGGTGTACTCGTAAGCCAACGATTCGAAGTACTGCCCGAGGCTCTGCTTGTCGCCGCGATCCGGTGTGGCCGTCACACCAAGCACAGACGCCTCGCTGAAATGCTCGAGCACACGCTGATACGTGTCGGCCAAGCAGTGGTGGGCCTCGTCCACGATAATTGACGCGAAATAGTCGTGCGGAAACCGTGCCAAACGATCAGGCCGCATGAGTGATTGCACGGATCCGATCGTGATTCGCTCCCACTCACCAAGGCAGGTTTGATCAGCTTTCTCCACGGCACAAGCAAGCCCGACCGATCGCGTCATCTTGTCGGCGGCTTGCTCGAGGAGTTCGCCGCGGTGGGCCAGGATTAGGACCCGGCCCCCACGACGTACGACCTCTTCCGACACACTGCAGAACACGATCGTTTTGCCTGTGCCAGTAGGTAGCACTAGGAGGGTTTTCCGCCGGCCACCGTCCCATTCTCGAAAGATCGCGTTCCTGGCCTCTTGCTGGTATGGTCGCAGGTTCATCGTCAGAACCCTCCCTCTCCAGGCACGTCGAATGGTGGCGGGTCGCTCGGAGGCTGAGGAGTCTGCCCAGCCTTCGGGGCCTTTTCCGGATCGAGAAATGACTTAATCTCGTTCGACTTCCCTTTCGTACCGTCATCCTTCGAATACTCGCGTACGTCGACCTTGCAGAAGCCACGTGATCCAATCACGCGATTCCAGTTCGGTCGTAGCGACTCACCGTGCTTGCGGTGGCCGATCGAAAGGAAGAATGCACACAGCATTCCCTCGCATCTGGAATGCAAGAAGAGGTTGTTGTTGATGTCAACCTTCTCCCCGTCCGGAGCGTAGACCCTGACTGTAACCTCCGCCTTAGGACATGCCGGTAGCTTCCCGGACGCCTTTGGTTGATGCTGACCGCGCTTCAGATTTACGATCTCAAATGGATAGATTCCGGGCGCCAGGATTGTCGATTGCCCGGTACTGTCGTTGGAAATTTCGTCGTCCCAGCCAAGAACACGATCATCGTTGTCACTCATACTACTGCGTCCTTTCGTACCTGAGCCACGAGCCCCTGCACCTGGGGCCAGAAGGCAACGAGCTTGCCGGCCACAAATTGCGGGTCGTAGTTGGTCAGAGGTGTATCTGCGGGGTAGTAGCCCCTCTTGGCCACGGCGAGCTGGATCTCACGCTCCGACACTCCATCGCGAGCCATCAGTTCGAATAGCGGGGCCAGAAAATTACCCAAGGTCGGAGGTGGCGTGAGGTTAGGCGTGACCGGGGGCGCAACCTGGGCAGTACTCGGGGCCGCCGTGGTGACGTTCGCCGCACCAGAGGCACTCGGTGGCGTTGGCGTAGGGTTCGGCGTCGATGCCGGCATGTCCACATTGAACAACCGGGCGATCTCGCCGAACTCCATTCGCATCTCGTCGGGCAGGCCGCATCGGTTCTTGGCGTCCCAGGCCGGCGAGTGGCTGGCGTACATCACGCGGTGCCCACCGGTGCCACGCTTCTTGCCCTTGTCCTCTACGATGTAGGTCTTGTAATTGAGAAACAGGACCGTCCTGGCCCACTCCTTCGTAGCCGCGGCCGTCTTCCGTTCCATTTTGAGCTCCCACCGGTCATATCCGGCATCGACGTCCGGCTGGCGTGTGTTCTTCACTCCGGCGTGGGCCGTCAGGCATACGTGCATACCGGACGTTGCTACGCGAGAGAGCGAATCCAGGAACCTGCACCACTCCTGCTCGAGCAGGTTGTAGCTTCGGCCAAAGTCCTTCTCCCCGCCGAGGCTGGTCATATTGTTGGACGCACAGATGTGGGCGATGCACAACTTCTCAGCCCAGTCCGCCGTATCGACCACGAGTGTTTTCCGACCGTGGTGGTCTCGGGCAAACTCGGCGACCTGGTCGACCAGTGCCCGCCAGCTACCTGGCGCAGGAGCCCGAACGACGTTGAGGTCGGATGTGGAGCCTTCGACGTCCAAGAACACCGGGTCGGGCAACTGGCTGGCTAGGGTGGATTTCCCGATTCCCTCCGGGCCGTACAGAACAATCCGCTGCGGCTCCTGACGAATTCCTTGAGTCAACTGCATACTAGAAACCCTCCGAATCAAGAGGAATGGACGGAGCGATCGGCAGCGACGCGCCGGCGACCAGGCCGTCCTCAATGATGATTGAGCATTCGCTCCCCGTGCTGACGCGGGTGGCGATTGCCTGCAGGTCCTCGGCCTCGAGCCACGCCCCGAACTCCTGGAGTGTCTGCAGGTCCATCTGTTCGAGCTTGTCGAGCAGGACAAACTGGCAGTCGGGCCGAAGCTGCCGGACGATCGCCACGCCAACCCGAAGCTGATCTGAACCGCTCATGCAGTCCCACCGCTGGCCGTTGTAGGTTAGTTCGCCTGCCTCAATCGACAGTCCATGGAGCGGGAGCTTGGTGCCAGCCAGGAGTTGCATCCGGCGAGCCCGGGCAGCCTCGAGCTTAGTGGTCAGTTCGTTGACCTGGGCCTCAAGGGCCGCAGCCTCCTCCTCCGCTCGCCGCTTTTCGGCGTTGACCCGGACACGACGGTTGATCTCGTCAATCTGCCTGAGCGAGGCCTCCAGTTCTGCCGTCGACTCGTCGGCCAGCGACTCGGCCGTCCTCGTGGCAATAGCGTAGTCCGCTCGCATTGTGGACAGGTTTTCCTGGGCGATCCGAAGCTGGTTCGCAAGGGAATCGACGGCCGCCTGCTGCGACTGGACAGCACGTGACAGCTCTTCCCGCTTCAAACGTAGCCGCTGGTTCTCTCCATTCTTGGTCAAAATCGCCTGCTGCCGCTGGATCAACTCGCCGGCCGAAACCTCAGTGTCCGGAGCTCCCTGCTCGAACGGCAGATCTTCGGCGTGCTTCTGCTTGCGGGCATGCGCCTGGCCGACCATGTGCCGCTCGTTGTAGGTCGTCTCTATCTCCCGATCGATCACCGAGAGCTGATCGCCGACCCCGATCACTTGGAGCAATGTTTCAGCCTTCTCTCGCACTCCAGCCTGCAGGAACGCAGGCAGGTTGATGGCCAGTTGTCCGATGAGATCGTCCAAGAGCGTCTGGCCAGCCTTGTTACCGAACGGGTCGATCACCTTCAGACTGGCATTCTTCCCCTCGCGGGTGACAACCAGACCGTTATCCATCTCAATATGGATCCTGGGATCGGCTGCCGAGTCTCGCCGCTTCGGATCACTCGGCTTGTGCTTGTTGCCGCCGAGCGCCCAGCAGATGCCGTCCAACACGGACGTTTTCCCTTGGGAGTTGCGCCCACCGATCACAGTGAGCCCGTTTGGTGACGGTTCGATTTGAACCGCCTGCACTCGCTTCACGTTCTCCATTTCCAACCGACTGATTTTCATACGATCGTCTTCCTCTCCTTGGTTAAATTGACAGGCCTGTACCCGATAAACCGCTTGCACTGCGAACAGACTGTTCGCCAAAATGGCCCGTCGGACTTCGGTGTACCTGTTTGATTACACCGGTATTCGTCACAGTGCTCGCCACACCGAGCACATTTGATCCAGCTCTTCGTGATCATGAGCTACGATCGCGCGACCTCTTCAATGCATGGAAGCCAGAGCTGCTTATAGCTCACGTCCTCAAAGTTTTCGTACTGGTGCCACTCAATCGAATTGCGACCGTGTCGTCGAACGATGTCGTCGAACCAGCCGAACTGGTGATCGTGAAGACGCATTCGCAACTTCGGTCGCCCGAGGTCGTCAATGCGGAGCCCATCATCGCCAACCTGCAATTCCAGGTGCGTCAGCTCGTGGTCGATCACGGCATCTTGCTCTGCGTCGGACAATTCCGGCCATCGATCGCCATCCAACAATAACTCAGCGTCTGCCTGCCCTTTCGCCCGATCCTTGATCCCAACGATCTTGGTTGTTGCCATGCATGCGTA
>JAGWUW010000008.1 GCA_028868235.1 Betaproteobacteria bacterium
AGGAACTCAGCCGTAAGGGTGAATCCGAGGCGTTCGCCGATCTCACCCAGCTTGATGCGAGTGCCGGTATCGTCTGACTGTGGAGGCGACGCCACGGTGCGTGCGGCGACCTCTGCGGCGATGATTGGTGCGATGGTCTTAGAAGATGCCGCATCGTCAGATCGTTTCTGTTCTGCGACTTCCGATTCCTGTTTCTTGCGAGCCTCATGCTCCGCGAAGGCGCTGATGCGCTGCTCAATCACAGCCAGTAGATCATCTGCATCCTTGATCGCCAGCATTCGATAGTCGGCGAAAAGGTGCCGATGCTCTTCATGCTCCAGCAGGATGCGCAGGTTGCCGGCGATCTTGTCCGCAGCAGCAGAGGCGTCAATCTTCACCCGCGCAAGCTCGGTGTTGATGGCGTTCTGGATGCTGGTCAGCGTCTTCAGGCCCTTGGCGGCGCCGTAGAAGTCGGCTGGAACGTCCGGCATGGTCATCGGAAGCTCGGCCGGGAACCGGCGCGTCAGTTCGTCGCGGAAGGCGCGGAAACCTTCGATTCCTTTCTGGATGATGGCGTTCTTGCGGTTTTCCTTCTCGGCCTTGACGATCTTCTCGGCGGACAGCCGGGCCTGACGGGCAATCTCCCGAAGGTGCGATACGGTCTTGCGCAGAGTGTCGATGTCGGCGGCCTGGCCCAGTGCGTTGTCCTCTGCCGTGGTCAGCGCATCCTCGGCCCGCTTCAGATCCTTCGCCTGGGCTTCCAGGGTGGCGAAGTCGTCATCCGTTTGCGGCTGCTTGTTTATCCGCTCCACATAGGCCTGGAGGGCATCGCCAAAGGTGCGCAGATTGTCGGTGACGGCGATTGCGCCGGTGACATTCACCGACACGGCCGGCAGTTGCATCTGGGGCGCGGCGGTGGGCGCCGGCACTACTTCAGGCGGGACGTATTCAGATAGGTCGGCGGAAAACTGATTCCACGCGGACTGAACCTGGATCATGTAGTCCGGGTCGCGTGGAACCCACATCCAGGCGCAATGTTCCTGGGTTCCATCGCTTGTCATGAACATGCACCGCTCGGCGCCTGTCACCAACATGACTTGCTGAACCTGGGGCATGTGGTGATCCGGGAGTATGCCTGCGGCGATGGACCTGGCTAGGTCGGCGTTCCATTGCTTATGCTCAAAGGCCACGTCTCCGAGCATGGTCAGGCCATCGCAGGACGCGGACAGCTTTCCGTAGGACATGACTACCGGGTACAGTTCTTCCCCGATGATCCCCTCGGCGATGGCGCGGCCGCCAATTTCGGTTTCGTGGCCGCGATCAAAGACGGCCTGAAGGGCCGGCGGGATTTCCTTTTCTTCTCCGGTAGCCTTGATCCGCAGCAGTTCGGCTCGTGACTGGTAGGGCGACAGATTCATACAGGCAGCAGCTTCGCTGGCGCCGAAATGTTCGCGGCGGAAGTTGTGCCACGATTGGCTTCCTTGTTGCAGGGTGTGCGTGATCCGGTCCATGATGGGTTCCTTATTGATTGGCCTCGGCAAGCTCTTTCGCCCTGGCTTCCTTGATCTCGGTTTCGGTCATTTCGCCAGTCGGCGGCGCAGGGTCGGCCGCTGCGCGGATTTCGGCTTTCTGCTCGTCGGACAGCAGACCCTTGGTGCTGACCATGGCGATGATCTGGTCGGGGGTTTTCTTTCCGGACTGGATCAGGCCGGCCCAGGCGGGCAGGTTCTTCTGGAAATCCTCATGCGGGTAGGGTGGGGTGGCTTTTTGTGCCTTACCGACGACTTCTCCGGTTGCCCCGTCGATGGTGGTTCCGGCGTATTCCTCGTTAAGCGTCTTGCCTTCCATTTCATCGGCGGTCGGCTGTGACCCAATTTCTGGAAATGCGATGCGCAGGGCCTGTGCCTGGGCGCACTTGGCGAGTTGGGCATAGGGGCGGCGAGTCCACATAGCGTTTGGCGCGATGCTCTTATCCTGTCCGCCCTTGACCGCGTAGTTCTCTTTCCAGAACTCCCGTGCCGTGAATTCCGCAATCGTTCCATCCGGCAGCTTGCGCTTGACCGTCACGCGGCAATCCTTGGGATACGTGATCTGCACTCCGCCGATGTCCTCGGTCACATCGTTACCGAATTCCGGCTCAGACAGACCGGCAAGACAGCCAGACCGAGCGGCTTGCGTACGGTAGAGTCCAATGCCAGGCATGATCACGTCGCGCATGCAGCGGGCCTTGCTGTCCCAGATTGGCACGATATGGACGGGCTTTTGCATCGGGTCCAGTTGGGACGCCTTGCAGTAGTTGATCACTAGGGCGATGCTGTTTGGGTTCGCCCCCGGATAGAGGGAGTTTTCCAGCACCTGGATCAATTGCTCTTCATTCATTGACAGTGCCGGTAATCCAGGGGCCACTGCCGGAAGTGGTGCATTCATGCTGCGTTCCTTTCTGCCGGGCGATCCCGGCAATGGTGGTGTTGGTTACGCCAGCCCGGCGTCAATCCGGGAAACGTCCCGGCGCAGTCGGTCGCGCTTCTGGCGAAGTGATCCAATGTCGGAGTGGATGCGGCAGCGCTGAATCTCCGCCTGCTCCAGATCAAACTCGGTCAGGAAGATTCGGGCGCGAACCAGGGCCTTGCGGATGAACTTCGGGATCAGGCGGCGCATTCTTCGTCCTCCAGGTGCTTGATGGCGCACCCCAGAATCCGGAACCAGCCGGGCATCCAAGCCGGGAGCCACGCAACACGCTCCCCGTCCGTGTAGAGCTTGCAATCGGCTCCGACATAGGGCGTGGCCATGGCTTCAGCAACGGCCTGACCGAAGTTCTCGCGGGCCGGGTAAATGACGGCGTGGGCGCTCATGCCGCTTCTTTCTTTGACTCGGACTCTTTTGGCGTCCAAATTTCGCAGTGCGCTTCAATCATCAGCAGCGCAGCTCGATATTCTTGGCTGTGGTCGTTATCCTTGTGAGTGCTGGCCAGTTTCAACTCAAATTCGCCTTTCGTGCCGAAGAAACATCCGGCACGGATTCGCAACCCATTGTCGGTGATATAGGATACTAAATAGGCGGAGCGTGACCCAATGGGACCGATTTGCAGGATTGGGCGCTCACCAATCAGGCGAGTGCCACCGTCGAGGTAGGCCCCGGCGAGGTTGGCCCCGGCGAGGTAGGCCCCGGCGAGGTAGGCCCCGGCGAGGTAGGCCCCGGCGAGGTTGGCCCCGTCGAGGTTGGCCCTGGCGAGGTTGGCCCTGGCGAGGTTGGCCCCGTCGAGGTTGGCCCTGGCGAGGTTGGCCCCGTCGAGGTTGGCCCTGGCAGAGACTGCCGCTTCCAACGTAATGCGTATGGAGTTGTTTTCCCTGTCATGCTTAAAAAGCACATTGCCGGTAATCCAGCATTTGATTTCAACTCTCATACTCCCTCCCATTCGTCCAAGGCGATTCTGGCCGCTTCGTCCTGGCCCATTTCGTAGCCGGCGTCCTGGCGGATTTCTGCCATTCGGGATTCGATGAACTGCGCCCGGATGGCGGCTTCGAACTGGTCGGGCGTCGGGGTAGGGGATGTGTAGGTCATCACGCGGCCCTCGCTTTCAGGGCGGCGTAGGCGTAGGGCTGGGCGATCCGCTCGAACTCACTGACCAGCCGATTCACCGCCACGGCCACGGCTATCGATGTTCCGGTGGTGGTCTTCCGCTGATAGAGGAGGTTGGCCAGATCGTCGATCAGTGCGCCATCCGTTCCGTCGGCCAGGGCCTCGCGAATCACGGTCGCGATGCGCGCTGGCTCATTCTCGATGTCGTCGATTTCATGTTCGACGGCCAGAACCAGCGCATCGGCTCTGGCATCCGCCCGTTCGCCGGCCAGATCTTCGCCGTTGCTCCAGTAACCTGCTTTCATGATCCACCCCCATGTTCATTTCTGAATTCCCGGTAGTGTCGTCTTCGGCTCACGGTATCGGCGGTGCCATTGACCTGTATTGCCTGGACTGACTGCGGAACTCGTCCGTTTTGCCGGGGCCGCGTTGTGTTGCGGCATGGGTTGAACTATACGCTATGGAATTAGCTTGTCAATGCCCGGCAGAATTCGCAATCTATTTGACAATCGAATTCCGATTGATATACTGGCCCCCATGGACAAGCCAAACAAAATAATCTCAAAGCTCAACGCTATTGGCTACAGCGATACGGCAATCGCCGATGCTGTCGGTAGCAATCAGCCCACAATCTGGAAACTCCGGACATACCCTGAGAGGGAGTGTCGGAGCAACCTCTATATTGCTCTGGCTATGATGCTGCAGGGCCAGACTAAATCAAAACGCCGGCGGAGGAAATAGCATCATGGTGGATTATGTTATGTCGCCTAACACTTTGGCGCGGTATCGCGATGAAACCGCCACGATGACGCCGTACCTGTTCCCAAAAACGCAATTCTGCACGGTCTGTAACAAGCGGCATACGTTTGCCCAGTTCGCAAGCGTGAAATCCACAATCTGCAAGCGGATGGGCGGGAAGTTAGCCTGTTCCCCGAACTGAACAAAGGAAGCCGGGCCGTGAAAATCCTGTCTCCGGTTGAAATCTCGATGCTCTATATCGCGTTGCTCTGGCCGCGCAGAGCATCCAGAGGAGCTCGCGGCGTAATCCGTGCCTATATCCGGAATATCAGAACGCTGAGGGAGAAATGATGCCGATTTCTGCCGCGATCCATGAGTTAAGGATCAAGGCCGTCCTGCGGCTGTTCCTGGCAGCCTATCGCCTTCAGCGGTGGGCGAGTGATGAGCATAAGCGTCTGATCTCCCTACGGAGCGATGCCCAAGTCGAACGCATGGAACGGAAGGCGGGGATTCGGTAATGGCTCGCGCTAGAAACATCAAGCCCGGATTCTTCACAAATGACAAGCTTGCAGAGTGCCAGCCTCTGGCAAGGCTGCTATTTCAGGGTCTCTGGTGTCACGCAGACAGAGAGGGGAGGATAGAAGATCGTCCCAAGAAGTTCAAAGCCGAAATTCTCCCTTACGATGATTGCGACACTGAAAAGCTTCTGCAAGAGCTTGAAAGTCAAGGCTTTGTAATCAGGTATTCGCATGGTGAAAAACGGTATTTGCAGGTGGTTAATTTCTGCAAGCACCAGAATCCCCACGTAAAAGAACAGGCTAGCGAGATACCGGCACCATGCAAGCACGGTGCAAGTACGGTGCAAGCACCGGATATGCACAGTTCTTGCCCGGCTGATTCCCTTAACCTGATTCCTGATTCCATAGAAAACACTTTCGTCGCCAGCGATGCTGACGACGCCTCTGCCGGAAAAGAAAAAACTATTGATTCGTGCCCGCATCAGGAAATCATTTCCCTGTACGCAGAAATTCTTCCAGAGCTTCCTCAGCCGAGGATATGGGACGGAGCAAGAGCTAAGAGCCTGACAGCCAGGTGGCGCTGGGTTCTTGCAGACCTGAAATCGAAAGGAAAGCCCGCGGAGCGCGAAAATGGATTAGACTTTTTCCGTCGGATGTTCTGTTACATCCGAGATTCGGATTTCCTGATGGGTCGGGCGGGGAGATGGTCAGCGGATTTGGGCTGGATCGTCAAGGCAGAGCCGTTCGCCAAGATCCTTCAGGGGAATTACGAGAACAAGCAGGAGTCTGCATGAGCCTCAATCAATCCATCCGCAGCCAAGCGGAAATGAAAAAGGCCCACGTTGGCGACCTTGCAGGGTCCGTGGGCCGTGACACAACTCTAGGTGGAATTATGGCACAGGACGAAGAATATCAAAGATTTGTGAGGGACAAGCTGGGAATCGTTACAAGGCGGGGGATTGAAACTCCCCTTCGTGACTACGGGTTATTCCCTCACCAGACGGACTTGGTGAAGTGGGCCTTGCGCCGGGCGACTGCGGCAATCTTCGCGGATACCGGACTCGGTAAAAGCCGGATGCAGGTAGCGTGGGCGGATATGGTGCATCGGCATACTGGCGGCGATGTGCTGATCCTGGCCCCCCTGGCAGTGGCAGAGCAGACGGTAGGGGAGGGGCAGAGTATCGGGGTATCCGTGACTCACGCCAGGGAAGAGGACCAGCTCCGGCCCGGAATCAATATCACGAACTACGACCGAATCCACAAGTTCAATTGCTCAAAGTTCGCTGGCGTGGTGCTGGATGAGTCGAGCATCATCAAACACCATACCGCAAAGACATTGCAGACGCTTCTGGATGCGTTCAGGCATACCCAGTTCAAGCTCTGCGCTACGGCGACTCCGGCCCCAAACGACTGGACTGAGCTTGGAAACCATTCCGAGTTCCTAGGCGTTCGGTCCAGGTCTGAGATGCTAGCCGAGTTCTTCGTGCATGACGCAGCGGATACCGGAACGTGGAGGCTGAAAGGCCACGCCAGAAACATTTTTTGGCAATGGGTTGCCTCCTGGGGGGCGATGATTCGTAGCCCTGCCGACCTTGGTCATGATGCCAGCCTGTATGCGCTTCCTCCGCTGCATGTCCAGCAACACACGGTAGAGATAGAGCACAACCCGGCGCATGGGTTGTTCCCGATGGAGGCGCAGTCGCTCATGGAGCGAAGGGACGCTCGTAAGCAGAGCATGAGCGAACGGGTGATGGCGTGTTCTGAAATCGTGAATTCAAACGACGAGCCGTGGGTTGTCTGGTGCGACCTCAATGCCGAGGGTGATTTCCTAGAGAAGTCGATCCGTGGTGCGGTGCAGATCAGCGGTTCTGATGATGCTGACGTGAAAGAAAAACGGCTTCATGATTTTGCCCACGGGCATATCCGGGTTCTGGTTAGCAAAGTTTCGATCTGTGGGTTCGGCTTGAATTGGCAACATTGCCGAAACATGGCCTTTGTCGGAGTGACTGACTCATTCGAGGCTTATTACCAAGCCGTGCGGCGCTGCTGGAGGTTCGGCCAAAGGCATCCGGTGAATGTCCATGTATTCGCCAGCAATCTAGAGGGCGCAGTCGTCGCAAACCTCCGGCGTAAGGAAATGGACGCCAAGGAAATGGCTGACGCGATGGCGATTGAAACCATTGACGCGATTCGCTCTGAGGTTCTTGGCCGAACCAAAGAGACAAATATTTACCGACCGGACTCTGTTATCCGTGTCCCCAAATTCCTGGAGGTTGTATGAACTGTATCGATCAAGCGCACGGTGAAGGCTTCAGTATATTCAATGGAGACTGCGTTGATGTTTTGAAGGGAATCCCGGCCAAGTCCATCGACTACTCCATTTTCTCGCCTCCATTTTCCAGCCTCTATACCTATTCCAATAGCCCGAGGGATATGGGGAACTGTCGGACAGACAAAGAGTTCTTTGAGCATTTCGGCTTTCTGGTTGATGAGCTTCTGCGAGTGATGAAGCCGGGGCATAACGTCAGCTTCCATTGCATGTTGATGCCGACGAGCAAGGAGCGGGATGGGTATATAGGGCTTAAGGATTTTCGAGGCGACTTGATCCGGGCCTTCCAGTCCAAGGGGTTTATCTACGCATCCGAGGTCTGTATTTGGAAAGACCCGGTGACTGCGATGCAGCGGACTAAGGCGCTTGGTCTTCTGCATAAGACGGTCAGAGAAAACGCCTGCATGTCTCGCCAGGGAATTCCCGACTACCTTGTTACCGTTCGCGCTCCGGGCGAGATGGTGGATAGGGTTAAGCACGATCCAGAGCAGTACCCAGTGACGAAGTGGCAGCGGGTAGCCAGCCCGGTATGGACTGACATTAATCCTAGTGACACGCTGCAATATCAGTCCGCCAGGGAGCATGAGGACGAGCGCCATATCTGCCCGCTGCAACTTCAAGTCATCGAGCGCGGGATTGATCTCTGGACTAATCCGGGTGATGTGGTTCTATCGCCATTCACGGGCATTGGGTCAGAGGGTCACGTGAGCTTGCAGATGGGCAGGAAATTTATAGGCATTGAGCTGAAGCGGAGTTACTACCTTCAGGCGACAAGGAACCTGCAAAACGCACTTAAGCAGACAGGGATGCTTTTGTGAGTCACCCAGACCAATCCGAAATGTTGCGGCTTCCTCCGTACTCGGTTGAGTCGGAGCAGTCCGTCATAGGCGGGCTGCTTATCGACAATTCCGCATGGGACCGGATAGCGGATGTGGTGAGCGGTGAAGATTTCTACCGTGACGATCATCGCCGCATCTTCGGTCACATCCGCCGGCTGATGGAGTCGAACAAGCCTGCCGACGTGATCACGGTCTATGACGAAATCGAGAAGTCGAATGAGGTAGATCAGACCGGGGGGCTGGCGTACCTGGCAGAAGTCGCCAATCACACGCCGTCTGCGGCGAACATCAAGCGGTATGCTGAAACGGTGGCAGACAAGGCGCTCCGCCGAAAGCTGATCGTAGTCGGCGCACAGGTCCAGGAATTGGCATGGGCTTCAACGGGGGACGCGAAATCGGCCGTTGAAGAGGCGCAGGGCATGTTCCAGCCGCTTGAGGATGTGGGCCGGTCAAAGTCTGAGCCGCGCAGCCTTTCATCGGTTCTGGTGTCGGCTATCGAAATCATCGAGCAGAACATGGACCGGAAAGGCGGATACACCGGGGTCCCATCTGGTTTCTATGACATAGACGCGAAGCTGAACGGTATGGCGGCGGGTGATTTGATCATCCTGGCGGGCCGACCATCCATGGGTAAATCCACGCTCGGAATGAACATCGCGGAGAACGTCGCGCTAGATGGTGGATCGGTAGCGGTGTTCAGCCTTGAAATGGGAGATGTTCAACTGGCCATGAGGACCATCTCTAGCGTGTCTGGGGTTGATTTTGGGGATGTCAGGTCTGGGAAGTTGAATAACGAGCAATGGGACAAAATTGGGGCATCGCTTGGGCAGTTGCATCAGGCGGGGATAGTGATTGATGAGACCAGCGGGCTATCCGTAGCTCAGATTGCCGCCAGGAGTCGCAGGATCAAGCGCAAGGCCGGGAAGTTGGACCTGATCGTTATCGACTATCTCCAGCTCATTACGCCACCACGTAGCGTTACGGCGAACAACCGTAACGACGAGGTAACGGCCATCTCCGCCGGACTGAAGAAGCTGGCAAAGGAAATGGCCTGTCCGGTCCTCTGCCTGTCTCAGCTCTCCCGCAGGGTGGAAGAGCGGGCGGACAAGCGGCCTCTGATGAGTGATCTTCGGGACTCAGGCGCAATCGAGCAGGACGCCGACGTGATCATGATGATGTACCGGGACGAGTATTACAACGAAAACACCCAATGGAAGGGCATGGCAGAGGTAGATATTGCCAAGCACCGAAATGGCGAAACCGGCATGGTTCGGATGGTGTTCCAGGGGAATTACTGCCGATTTCGGAATGCCGACCACGCAGTGATTGCCGCAATGGAGCATACGGAGAGGGAGAAGAAGGAGTCTGACAAGAAACCGGCCAAGCGAGGATTCAATGACTGATCCCTACGGCTGTCACAACTCCAAGCGCGAGGCTGGCTACTACGCCAGCGCCGGGATGATGGTTTCTGGACATCCTCCAGTTCAGGTCAGGGTATCCATTGCGACCTACATTGAGGACGCGGCAAGCAAGGCGTGTCAGTACGATCAGCGGGCGAATGATCCTCGGTGCGAAGGGTGCCAGAAATGACTGATTGCCTTGGATGCCAATCCTGCGAAGATGGGCCGATTGTGACGCTGATCAGTGGCGCGCAGGTATGCAATCTCTGCCCGGCGTGGCGGGTTGAATGCGAGGCGCGGGAGTTGCTGGACATGCCCCTGGAAGCGAGGCGGGCGGCCCTGGCAGATCGTGAGTCGAAGCGTGGAGTCAAGTCCGTCAATGCGCTCAAGGACGTGATGAAAGCAGTATTCGAGGCTAGGAGGGCCAATGGTTAAGCGGATCGTGATTACGGGCGACCTATCCAGGGCCTACGCTCAGAAGGTCGTCAGCGAGGCCCCAGAGGGGTACGTTTGCGAGATCAAGGAGCGGACCCGGACGGCGGATCAAAACGCAGCCCTCCACGCGATGCTGACCGATATATCCCGCCAGGTGGATTGGGCCGGGAAGCGCCGGTCAGTGGAGGACTGGAAGGCCCTCATGGTCTCGGCTCATCGTCTGGCCATGAAAGAGGCGGGCGATGTGGTTCCAGGGTTGGAAGGAGAGTTCGTCCAGCTACGGAAATCCACGGCATCAATGGGCGTCCGGGAGCTGGGCAGTCTCCTTGAATATGTCTCCGCATGGGGAGCAATGAATGGCGTCAAGTTCCGGGCGCCGGAAAGGATGGCAGCGTAATGGCGAAATGCAAAATCTGCAAACAGCCATATCAGAAGCGCCGAATGACGCAGAAGGTTTGCGAAACGGTGGAGTGCGCCCAGGCGTATGCCGTCATCGATAGGCACATGAAGGAACTGAAGGAGATTCGGGCCAGGAAACTGGCGATCAAGCCCCGTGGTCAATGGATAAAGGAGGCGCAAATTGCATTCAACGCATACATCAGAGAGCGAGACAAAGGAAAGCCCTGTATCTGCTGTGGAAATGCGCTCACAAATGAGGCTATTGGTGGCGGATTTGATGCAGGCCATTACCGCAGCATTGGAAGCGCACCCCATCTCCGATTCGATGAACGTAATTGTCACGGCCAGCGGAAGCAATGTAACCGTTACGGCGCTGGGAGGGCCGTCGATTACCGTATCGGCCTCATCGCCAGAATCGGACTAGCAGCCGTTGAATCTCTGGAAGCAGATCAGTCGGTCAAGAAATACACCATCGATGATGCGCAGAGGATCAAGGCGGAGTACCGGGCCAAGCTGAAAGCCCTCAAGGGGGAGTCATGACCGACAAGCCTAAATTCTCCTACGAGTGGGGCGACCCTGCCCTAGTGGCGGAAATCCACGAACGCCAGGAACTCAAAGGATGCAAGGACTGCATTCATCGGGTGGTGCTTTGGGAGGTCCAGGTCTGCGCAAAGCAGCCGGGGATTGCAGGGAAGCAGATGGCACGGTGCGGGAAATTTCAGGGGAGTGAGCGGAAATGACGGCAACAAGAGCGATTATTATTGATAATCCACGGCTATTTGATAGCGCCCATGACGCCCTACGATTTGCATTCCTGTTCTCTGGCCAGCAGTATCCGATGACGATCATGGGCAAGATGATGCGCGGCTGCATTGGTAGCGGGAGGGGATTATCAGGGCTGGATGGCGCTGCCCAGTCAGGGATGATCCTCGGAATGCTGGCCGAGCTGTCCATGACCCATCAGTCCGCGATTACTGCCCGCTATGCCGATGAGGGAGACAAGAGATTCATGCAGGCGGTAAATAAGCTGTCCATGGAGCCATCAATAGCCCCGGCTGGCCTATCCCACCGGCTAGAGCGCCAGGCGCTTGTAGCTCGATACTTCGGCCATCGCGTCAATCTTGGGGAGGTAGCGGAAAAGATCGGCGTCCATCGGAACACGGTCGGGCAGCATAACCGGGTCATCCGTGAGCGGTTAGACGCCATAGAGAGTCTAGCTTACAACCAGATCGCGGACATAATGCTTGCTAGGGAACTGATATATAAGGCATAAATCACCCGCTAATAATGTTTTGAATTGCTTGACAGGGCATCAAAGCCCGATTAAAGTGCCAAATCAGATACACGTCATATCTGCGACCAGAAGCTCGGAACCGCGAAAGCGACCGGGCTTTTTCTATTTCCGCACACCCTAGCGCCGGCCAAGTGGGGAAGAAAACGCCGGCAACCCGCGACGTAGGCGCGCCAGCCTCATCCTCCGCTTTGTGCATGAGCGGCCTCTTGTTGGCACGGGCGCGGGACATTCAAGGTGACCAACCTTCGAGGAGTCACAACCCCATGGAAAACAGTAAAGAACAGGCAAGTACAGCGAAGAAGCGGGGAAATCCGAAAGGCACGCTTCCGCCGAACGCCGGAAAAGGCCGCAAGCCTGGAACGCCAAACAGGGTCACGAAGGCCCTCAAGGACATGATTCTTGGAGCGCTGAACGAGAAGGGCGGCCAGGAATACCTTGCAAAGCAGGCAGACGAGAACCCGGTGGCATTCATGGCACTACTTGGCAAGGTGCTTCCGACGACGCTTGCCGGAGACCCGAATGCTCCGTTGTCGGTGGCAGTGATCACCCGGCGCGTGATTGACCCGGCGCCGAAGTGACCGAGCTTGTCATTGACACGCCACGGGTATTCCTGCCGCTGCTTGGACCGTCGCGCTACAAGGGCGCCTGGGGCGGTCGAGGATCCGGGAAGTCGCACTTCTTCGCCGAGCTGCTGGTCGAGGACTGCCTGGCCGAGCCGGGGAATTCTGGCGGTGCAGGCCTTCGCTCCGTGTGCATCCGCGAGGTGCAAAAGACGCTGAAGGAATCGAGCAAGCGGTTGTTGGAGGACAAGCTGCAGGTCTTCGGTCTGAACGAGGCCAGCGGGTTCAAGGTGTTCAACGAGGTGATCCAGACCCCTGGCGATGGGCTGATCACCTTCCAAGGGATGCAGGACCACAACGCGGAGTCGATCAAGTCGCTGGAAGGCTACAAGCGGGCCTGGGTCGAGGAGGCGCAGACGCTCTCTGCGCGATCCCTCTCACTGCTGAGGCCAACGATCCGGGCTGAGGATTCGCAGTTGTGGTTTTCTTGGAACCCGCGGCGCAAGACAGACCCGGTGGATGTGATGCTGCGCGGGGAAGAATTGCCAACTGGCGCGTCCGTTGTTAGGGCGAACTGGTCAGACAATCCGAAATTCCCATCAGTGCTTGAGCAGGAACGCTTGGATTGCCTGCGCAGCCAGCCGGATCAATACGGGCACATCTGGGAGGGCGAGTACGCAACGGTGAATGCCGGTGCCTACTACGCCAGGGCGCTAGCAGAAGCGCGGGCGAATGGCCGCATTGGTCGTGTGCCGGCCGATCCGCTGATGACGATTCGCCTGTTCTGCGACATCGGCGGGACAGGGGCTAAGGCAGACGCCTTTGCCATGTGGGCAGTCCAGTTCATCGGCAAGGAAATCCGGGTGCTGGACTACTACGAGGCGGTCGGCCAGCCGCTGGCAACGCACCTTGGTTGGATGCGCGGCAAGGGCCACACGCCGGAGCGCGCGCAGATATGGCTGCCGCACGATGGCGCGAACGGCGACAAGGTGTTCGCCGTCAGCTACGAATCGGCGCTTCGGCAGGCCGGCTACTTCGTGACGGTGGTGCCGAACCAGGGGCGCGGCGCGGCGGCGCAGCGTGTCGAGGCGACCAGACGCTGGCTGCCGTCGTGCTGGTTTAACGAGGCGACGACTGCGCCAGGGCTGGAAGCGCTCGGCTGGTATCACGAGAAAAAGGACGATGCGCGCGGGATTGGACTTGGGCCTGAGCATGACTGGTCGAGCCACGGTTCAGACGCATTCGGCCTGATGACGATTTCTGCCGAGCAGCTGTTCGAGGTGGCAAGGCCAAACACTTCACGCGGCAATAACGATCCAGGCGGCTGGATGGGATAACGATGGCGACAGATCAAGACATTCTCAGCGAAGCCAGAGACGCATTCGAGGAGTGCGTGCAGGCGGAAGCCGACAATCGCGCCGAGGCCTTGGATGACCTTCGCTTTGCCCGCATGGCCGAGCAATGGCCCGAGGCGGTGAAGAAGCAGCGCGAGCGCGAAGGGCGTCCTTGTCTGACAATAAATCGGCTGCCGGCATTCATCCGCCAGGTGGTCAATGACGCCCGGCAGAACAAGCCGAGCATCAAGGTCAAGCCGGTGGATGATTCTGCCGACATCGAGACGGCGGAAGTGCTGAACGGCCTGTTCCGCAACATCGAGTACATCAGCAATGCGGACGTGGCCTACGACACCGCCGTCGATTTCGCGGTGTCCTGCGGATTCGGCTACCTGCGCGTCGATATGGACTACGCCCACGACGACACGTTCGACATGGACGTGAAGATTTGCCGCGTGGCGAATCCGTTCTCGGTCTATGGCGACCCGTTCTCAGAGTCGGCCGATTCATCCGACTGGATGCGCGCCTTCATCGTGGATCGAATGTCCAAGGACGCCTTCCGCCGGAAGTACAAGAGCGCCGAAGAGGTTGATTGGGAGGGGCTTGGATACACCTCGCTGAATGCGCCATGGGCTGAGGATGAAATCATCCAGGTGGCCGAATGGTGGCTGCGGGAGGAGGTGTCTCGCAAGCTGGTCCGGCTGTCGGACGGCAGCATCCTCGACGCCAAGCAGTACGAGAAGGCCAAGGACTACTTCGACGTGCTAGGCCTGTCCGTTGCCGGTGAGCGAGACGCCAAGTCGTGGAAGGTGATCCAGCGCATCATGACGGGCGCCGAGGTGCTTGAGGAAAACGACTGGCCCGGCATCTACATCCCGATCGTTCCGGTCTATGGCGATGAGGTGAATATCGAGGGGAAGCGCCATTTCCGCAGCATGATCCGCGACGCGAAAGACCCGCAGCGGATGTTCAACTATTGGCGCACCACCAGCACTGAGCTTGTTGCGCTTGCTCCCCGCGTTCCGTTCATTGGCCCGCGTGGCGCGTTTGTTACCGACGCCCAGAAATGGAGCACCGCGAACAGTGTCTCGCACCCGTTCATTGAGTACGACGGGGCGGTGGCGCCTGCCCGTCAGCCGCTGGACACCGGAGGCGCTGCCGGTGCAATGCAAGAAGCCCTGGCCGCCTCGGACGACCTGAAATCGATCATGGGGATGTACGACGCCAGCCTTGGGCAGCGCAGCAATGAGACAAGCGGTGTGGCAATCCGGTCCCGCCAGCGCGAGGGCGATACCTCGACATTCCACTTCATCGACAACATGACCCGCGCGATTCGGCA
This sequence comes from Betaproteobacteria bacterium, assembly GCA_028868235.1. Taxonomy (GTDB): domain Bacteria; phylum Pseudomonadota; class Gammaproteobacteria; order Burkholderiales; family Rhodocyclaceae; genus Azonexus. Next base: position 14,744 of record JAGWUW010000008.1, read on the forward strand.
CCTTGGCCGCGTGGTGGTTGATCTGATCCCCCACGTCTATTCCGGGCCGCGAATCTTGCGTGTGATCGGCGAGGATGGCAGCTCCAAGAACGTGCCGGTGAATCAGCCGCTCACCGTCGGCGAAGAGACGCCGCAGCAAGAGGCCGAAGAGGTCCGGCAGGCAGTATCGCGCATCTACGACCTCACGACCGGCCGCTACGACGTGGTTGTCGAGGCCGGTCCGAGCTTCACCACCAAGCGCGAAGAAGCCGCGGCGCAGATGACCGAACTGATGCGGGCCTATCCGCCGGCCGCACCGCTGATCGGCGATCTCCTGGCCAAGAATATGGACTGGCCCGACTCCGAGGAAATCGCCGCACGCTTCAAGGCCATGCTGCCGCAGCCAGTTCAGGGCCAGAACCCGGCTCTCCAGCAGATGCAGGGACAGTTCCAGCAGCTGCAGCAGAAGTTGGGCGAGTTGATGAATGACAAGGCGCTGGAGTCGCGCAAGCTGGACATCGACGCCTACAACGCCGAAACCAACCGTCTCAAGGTAACGCAGCCCATGATGGGGCCGCAGCAGGTGCAGGCGATGGTGTTGCAGACCATCCAGCAGCTTCTCGCATCGCCCGACGTTCTTCCAGGTGGCGCACCGCCGGCAGGAATGCCGCCAGGGCCGCCACCTGCACCACAGTTTCCCAACCAACCGCCTCCGGGCGGTTTTTTTACGCCTGGCGATCCCGCTGGGAACCAATCACCAACCCCTGAGGAGTGATCCATGCCACCCGAAGACAACGCGACCAACCTTCCCGACAACGACCAGCAGGGCGCCGATGACGGCACGGGAGTCGCATACCCCAACGAGCACGACGACGGCGCTGGCGATCCCGGCGACGGGCAGCCGCAAGACGGCCAAGCCCAGAACCAGGACGACGACAGCGAAGAAGTCGAGCACGAGGGGCAGAAATACCGCATTCCCAAGGCGCTCAAGGGCGCCCTGATGATGAATGCGGACTACACGCGCAAGACGCAGGAGGTGGCAGAGCTTCGGCGAGCGGCAGAGGCCGAACGTGCTCAATACAGCCAGGCCAATGCGCAGCAGGTGCAAGCGATGGCGCAGGTAGTCGCCGCTGATCAGCAACTCCAGCAGTTCGCCCAGGTGAATTGGCAGGAACTGAGCAACGAAGACCCTGTGCGCGCACAACAGTTGTGGATGCAGTACTCCCAACTGAAGGACTACCGGCAGCAGGTCGCCGGGCAAGTGCAGCAGATGGAACAGCAACGTGCTTTCGAGACGCAGCAGGAGACTGCCAAGCGAATCGAAGAAGGCAATGCGGTCCTGAAGCGCGACATACCCAATTGGGGGCCGGAAGTGGCCCAGCAGATCAACACCTTCGCGGCCAAGGAATTCGGATTCCAGCCGCAGGAGTTGGCACAGGTCACTGACCCGCGCGTGGTGAAGATTCTCCATGCCGCGATGGTCGGCGCTCAGTTGGTCAAGAAGCAACAGGAAGGCACTCCATCCAGTCAGCAGCAGCCGGCGGTCAAGCCGGTGACCAAGGTCGGCGGCAACAACGCCCCGGCGCGCCGCGACATGAATTCCATGCCCGTCGGCGACTGGATGAAGGCCCGCAACGAACAACTTCGCAAATCGAAAGGACGTTAAACCATGTCGAATACCATTCTCACCCCGAGCATGATCACGCGGGAAGGCCTGCGTATCCTGCATCAGAAGCTAGGCTTCGTCGGCAACATCAACCGGCAGTACGACGACTCTTTCGCCAAGTCCGGCGCAAAGATCGGCGACACCCTCAACATCCGCCTGCCGAACCAATACACGGTCCGCTCCGGCAAGACGCTTTCCACTCAGGACACCACGGAAAACAAGGTGCCCCTGCAGGTGGCGTCGCAGAAGGGCGTTGATGTCAATTTCAGTTCTGCTGAACTGACCCTGAGCCTGGATGACTTCAGTTCCCGGATCCTGGAGCCGGCGATGGCCGTTCTCGCGGCGAACATCGAAGCCGACGCCATGTCGATGCTGTTGGACGTCTACAACAACGTCAACAACATTGGAAGCGCCATCAACTTCAACAAGCTGCTGACTGGGCGCAAGGTGCTGAACGACAACCTGACGCCCATCGACAGCAACCGCGCCGCCCTGCTGAACACCCAGGACAACGTCGATCTGGTCGATGCGCTCAAGGGCCTGTTCCAGGACAGCACGGCGATCTCCAAGCAGTACCGCGAGGGCATGATGGGCCGCACGGCGGGGTTCGACTTCTACGAGAACACGCTGATCCCGACCCAGACCACCGGCACCTGTGCCGCGACCACCGGCTACACGGTCAATGGCGCGGTCACTGCCAACGGCTCGGCAACCGTCACGCTGCAAACCGGCGCCAACACCTTCAAGAAGGGCGACATCTTCACCGTCGTCGGCTGTAACCGGGTCCATCCCGAAACCAAGGCCGACACCGGCACCTTGCAGCAGTTCGTGGTGACCGCCGACTACGCCGGCGGCGCAGGCAACCTGAGCTTTGCTCCGGCGATCTACACCACCACCGGCCAGCAGAACGTCGTCGCTGCTGGCATGGCGAACGGCGCCGCGGTCACCAAGGTGGGTGGTGCGTCGGCGGTCTATAAGCCCTCGATGGTGTTCCACCAGGATGCCTTCGCCTTCGCAACGGCCGATCTGATCATGCCCAAGGGTGTCGATTTCTCGGCTCGCGAGGTCTATGACGGCATCAGCTTGCGGATCGTCCGTGCCTACGACATCAACAACGACAACCTGCCGTGTCGTATCGATGTGCTGTACGGCTATAAGACGATCCGCGCCCAGCTGGCCTGCCGCGTCCTGTCCAACTAAGCGGAGGCGATCATGTCGAGTGGAATTATCACCGGCAACATCGCCAGCTTCGGCGTGGCCTCGGTCACGCTGTCGCCCGCCCAGGTTGCGGCAAACACGACGGCTGAGCAGACCTTCACCGTACCCGGGCTTCGCACTAGCGATGTGATCGTCGAAGTCAGCAAGCCGACGCAACAGGCTGGCCTGGCGATTGGTGGCTCGCGGGTTTCAGCCGCAAACACCATGGCCGTGACCTTCATCAACGCAACGGCAGGCGCCATCACGCCTACGGCATCGGAGACCTATCAGGTCGTTTGGTGCCGTCCTGACGCCACCCTGGCCGGCGTTTCTCCCTGATCCAAGACATCCCCAGCCGCTTCACCGCAGCTGGGCACTCCACTGAGGAAGATCCATGAAAAACGAATATCCGAAGATGCTTTACGGCCCCAAGGGCTGGGATGATCTCAGCGACAGTCGTCTTGTCGCCGACGCCGACGAAGAAGAGAAGGCGCGCAGTGAAGGCTATGACGACCTTGGTCCGGTAGCCGACGAGGCAAATTCGGCCGCCGCCGATGCGGCCGGCAGTGCCCAGACAGGAACCACTGCGCGGCGCGTCGCAAAGAAGGCCGCCGCCGATGCGGCCGGCGGGGACGCGGCGCCGGTAGCCCCCGAGTCCGCCTAAATGTCGTCCCTGGCTACCTTCTCCGGCCTGAAGGCGGCGATTGCTGACTGGCTGCACCGTGCCGATCTGACGACGCGCATTCCCGATTTCATCGCTCTCGCGGAAGCGCGCATCACCAACGACATCAGCGACATCACGCTGCTGCTGTCCGAGGGGCAGATCGTCACGGCGGCCGGCCAGCGCAAGTATCCGGCCCCATCTGGATTCATCCGGCTCAACTACGCCTATCGCCGCGAGCCGGCATCGACGCCCATGCAGATCGTGTCGCCGCGCGCGCTGGCCGAGAAGTACGCCTTCGAGCAATACACCAGCATCCCGAACTTCCTCGCCTTCGATGGCGTGAATATCGTGGTGCATCCGACCCCGAACGGGGCCTACACCATCGACTACACCATGCAGGACATGGTGACGCCGTTGTCCGATACGGCACCGGCAAACGTGATTCTCACGCGCTTCCCCGGTATGTATCTCTGGGGGGCTTGCCACGAAGCCGCGATCTTCATTCGCGACAACAACCTGACCACGCTCACGGAGCAGAAGTACCAGGCCGCGCTGACCAACGCCCGCAGCGTCGATTACCTGGGCGACGCGACGCTCCGAACCGACGTTGCCATGCGCAGCGGCGGCAGCTTCAACTTCTACACCGGGGACTGATTCATGGCACTCGAAACTGCAAACTACGTCGGCGGGCTGGTGGCAACCAACCCCACGGCGGCCGATCCCAAGAGCCAGGGCGACGATCACCTGCGCCTTATCAAGGCCGTTCTGCTCAACAGCTTTTCGGGGTTTTCGGGCGGGGTTGTCTGCACGGGCACTGATGGCGGAGCAGCAGACGCCTATACCGTCACGCCATCCAGTGCGCTTCCGGGATATGCATCGCGCCTTTCCGTGGTGTTTTCCCCTATAGCGACAAATGCCACCCCGACACCTACGCTCAATGTTTCCGGCATCGGTGCGATCAACATCAAGCGAATTGATGGTTCGGCACCTGTAGCTGGCGATCTGGTAGCCGGGTCAATCTACATCGCCATCCACAACGGTAGCGAATTCCGGCTGCTTGCTCCGACGAAACAGTACATCGATCAACTAGCTTTTGGTACTGCGCTACCTGCCCAGAGCGGAAAGAAGCTGCTGGTAACGAATGGCGCTGTTGCTTCTTGGGCCGCAGATCAAACCGGTAATACAGGGAAGTTCCTTACCACTGACGGATCGAATCCGAGTTGGTCTTACGCGGGCATTTCTACGATCAATAGCACCATCACGACGAATACGACGTTAACCGGGACTTATCTGTATGTCCCAGTTCAGATGGCAAGCATGGGGCAGTCGGTGACGCTCCCTTCTGCCAATACGCTGTCTGCCGGCGGTCCACAGTACGTTATCGACAACACCAAGGGCGGCTATCCCTGCGGCATCCGCGACAACACCGGCACGCTCATTATGGCCGTTGCGGCGGGGGGCGAGGCCTTCGTGTCGCTCAAGGACAACAGCACGGCAGCGGGAGCGTGGAGCGTCACTGGCTCTAACCTTGAGCCAGGGCTGATCACAATCGACAACACCTTCAGCAGCACTTATGCGAGTACCGTGCTTGCTCCGTTTGTCGCGCTGGATAGCAATACGTCAATTCACTTTGCTGCACTTGCTACTGGGTTTGCTGCATTCGTGGTGGATAACGCGGGGAAGGTGCTGACCACGCCTGTGACGGTCACTACCGTGGCATCTCCACCTTATGCAGCATTCAAAATCAGCCAAACACAAGCTATCGTCTTTTATGAGGCCGGCGGCACTGCTTATGGTGTTGTGCTGACAGTATCTGGGGCTTCCCCAAGCCTTTCTCTTGCTGTTGGGACGGCTACAAATGCTGGGGCAGAGCTTCCATTTTCACAAGAGGGAACCTCTTCCGGCGCACCCAAAATAGTGCAGCTATCTTCATCACTGTACCTTTCTAGCTGGACGAACGGGACGAATACAAAAGTCATTGC
>JAGWUW010000252.1 GCA_028868235.1 Betaproteobacteria bacterium
GGCCGCGATCTTTTTTCCATTGCAGGGGGAGTTGATCGAATTGTCCCTAGGGTAATAACCAGTAACGGATGTCATATTTCAAGGCGTATACTTGCTGATTGTCATAAAATGACTTCAGCATGTTGCGCTTTGTCGTGTTCTTCCTGTTGGGTTTTGTCGTTCCCCTCTGGGCCGGGGCGGAAGGAGCTCGCCCAGGGGAATTGCGTATTGTCGTGCCGGATGATGCCGCACCGATGGCGTATCGCGAGAAATCCGGGCGTCTAACAGGCTTCAGCGTGGAAATTGCTCGCGCGCTATGTGAAGAACTGCAGACCAGCTGTGTGTTCGATGTGGTAGCGCAGAGCGAACTTCTCGACCGCCTCCTCCAGGGGAAGGCTGACATGGCGGCAACTGGCGTTTTCGAAACCCGGGAGCAGCGTGGCAAGTTGCTGCAGGCCAGTCCTTATTTTCGTTCTTTCAGTCTGTGGTTGGGGCCGGCGGAGATTCAGCCGGGACGAAAAGGGCTCCGTGTTGCTGTGGTACATGGCTCCATCCATGAGGACTACGCCCGCCGCCAGGGCTGGGAAATCCTCTCGGTACGCAGTAGTGGCGAGTTGACGCGCAGCTTGGTCGTCGGCGAAGCGCAGGCTGCACTGGTACCCATGATCGGTGCGCTGCAAATGCAGAAAAGCGAAGCTTTTCGGCGTTTGGGGCTGGCGCCGATCGTGCTGCGGGCTCCCGAACTGGGCGGTGATATCTCGTTCGGAATTTCACCTCATCGGCCTCAGCTGAAAACCGAAATCAACATGGCACTGGAGCGAATCAAGCGAAATGGGACGTATGATCGTATCAATTCCCGCTTTCTTCCTTTTCGGGTGAGTTGATGCTGTCGTCCATCCTGTTCCTTCGCTTGCTTCGCTGCCATGCCTGAGGTCGGCAAGCTGCTCAAGGGCGTTCATGCCGGCCGGGCTTTCGGCTTGCTGGCGGTGCTTTTTATCGTTGCTTTCGGGGTGGCGGTGTTGCTCCTGGCCGCTGACCAGCAGCGGGTACTCGAAGCCAACGACCGACTACAGGAGCGGACAGTTCCGGAAATCATCCGCTATCAGCGCCTGGCGCGTAATCTCGAACAGTTGCGTCAGGAAGGTGAGCGCATCTTTGCGGTCAGTTCGCATGCCTCGCGTCAGCAGTCCATGTTCGTGGTGACGCTGATCGCCAGCCATCCGAGCGTCCTGGAGCATCCGCAGGCCGCACGCCTGGCACGGGAGGCGGAGCAGTTTCTCGGCAAAGTGGTCAGCCAGTCGGCGCAGGACGACAAGCGGCCGGCAGCCTATTATGACGAGTGGCAACGCTTGGCGGAACGCCTCGGCATGCAGGTCGATGACGTATCGGTCGAAGGTGTCAACCTGGCCAGCGGCGATCTCAAGCTCGCCTCGGCGGCGATGAAGCTGGCCCGCTATAAGTTGATGGCGGTTCTTGTACTGGTCGGCATGTTCCTTCTCGCCTTCATGATCCTGGTCCGTCATCACTTGATTCACCCACTCCAGCGCATCGACCGTGCCCTGTCCGGACTTAGTGTCGAACAGCCGGCACCGGTCTTCAGCACATCGCGGATGCTGGAAATCCAGGCTGTCGAGGAGGCGATTCGCGAACATCATGCGTTGCTGATCCAGAACGAGGAAAGTCGGCGCGGCCTGGAAGCGTTGGCCAACAAAGATGGCCTGACCGGCCTTATGAATCGCCGCTATTTCATGCAGGCAGCCGAGGTCGAATTGCAGCGGGCGCAGCGCTATCGCCGGCCGGTGACGGTGGCCATGGCCGATCTCGATTACTTCAAGAAACTTAATGACACCTACGGCCATGCTGCTGGTGATACCGTGCTGCGGGCCTTTGCTGAACGGGTGCGCGAGGCCTTGCGCCAGTCGGATCTGGTTTGCCGTTACGGCGGGGAGGAATTCGCTTTCCTGTTCCCAGAGATTGCTACGAGTGAAACTGAAAAACTGGCTGAACGTTTGCGCGCCGACTGTGCCGAGAACAACGTAGTCCTGCCCGACGGCCGGCAGGTCAAGGTCACCGTTAGCATCGGCCTGGCTGATGCCAGCGAGTGCCCAATCGAAATTGCCCTCAAGCATGCCGACGAGGCCTTGTACGAAGCCAAACGCCTGGGGCGCAATCGAGTGGTGGTCGGCAGTAGCCCGATGGTCACAAATCCACTACAAGAAAATCCCTGAACGGGGCCTGGCAGCCAGTTAGAATAGCCGGTTGGGTTTTTCAGGTAGTTTCCATGCGTCGACCGTTGGCTGCGCTTTTTTCCATCGCTCAGCGTCTTGCTGCAGGGCAGATCGTCCTCTCGATCGAGGGCGTGCTGTTGTTCGCTAGCCTGTTCTTCGCCCTGTTCTGCAACAGCTTGTTCCTATCCGGGATGCTCGCCGGTTATGACATGGCGCAGCCGGGAAGCTGGCTGCTCGGTGCTTCGTTAGTGGTCGTTCTGGTCGCCGTGCATTTCGTCCTGCTTGGCCTAGTGGCCACCCGGTGGACGACCAAGCCGCTGCTTGCCCTGCTGTTTTTGGCAACGGCTTTCGCCGTCCATTTCATGACCCGCTACAAGGTCTATCTCGACACGGCTATGCTGCGTAACGTGCTGGCCACCGACGTGCGCGAGGCGCGCGACCTGATGACTTGGTCGCTGATTCCGCAATTGTTGCTATTTGCCGGCATTCCGCTCTGGGTGCTTAGTCGTATCCGCCTGCAACAGCGCAGCCTCGGCCGTGCCCTGCTAGTGCGAGGGGGTACGCTGATGCTTGCCTTGATCGTGGCGGGTGGCGCAGTTTTCGCTAATTTCCAGGATCTGGCTTCGTTGATGCGGAATAACCGGGAGCTGCGTTTCCTGGTTACGCCGGCCAACTATCTTTACTCGTTAACCCAAGTGGCGCGCAGCCAGGCTCGCGAGGCCGACAAAATGCGCGAACCGGTCGGTACCGATGCCGTTCCCGGCAACAGTTGGAATGAGCGCAAGAAACCGGTGGTCATGGTCATGGTTCTTGGCGAAACGGTGCGCGCCGCTAACTGGGGCTTGTCCGGCTACGCTCGACAGACGACACCGGAACTGGCCGCTGAGACGGGCATCATCAATTTCACTGACGTCACCAGTTGCGGCACCGATACCGAAACCTCGCTACCCTGCATCTTTTCACCATGGGGGCGTCGGGATTATCAGGAAACGCGTATCCGCAGCAGCGAATCGGTGCTTGATGTTGTGACCCGGGCCGGTTTCCGGGTGGTTTGGGTCGACAACCAATCCGGTTGCAAGGGGGTGTGCAATGGCGTTGAGTCGATCCGGCCCGATCCGGCCAAATCGCCTGCCTTGTGTGCTGGCGGTGAATGCCAGGACGGCGCGCTGGTCGATACCCTGAAGCAACTGCTCAGCGAGACGCCAGGTAACCTGGTGATTGTTCTACACCAGATGGGCAACCACGGTCCTGCCTACTTCAAGCGTTATCCCGACGAGTTCAAGCAATTCACCCCGGCCTGCGAAGATCCGGACCTGCCCAAGTGCACCGGCGAGAGCATCGTCAATGCCTACGACAATGCGATCCGCTATACCGACCACGTGCTTGCTTCGCTGGTCCGCACGCTGCGCGACCATGTCGGCCACGATTCAGCTCTGCTCTATGTCTCCGACCACGGTGAGTCGCTGGGCGAGAAGGGCCTCTTCCTTCATGGCGTGCCGTACAAGATCGCACCGGACGTGCAGATCAAGGTGCCAATGGTGATGTGGTTCTCGTCAGGCTTCCCGTCCAGCTTCGCTGTCGACGACGGTTGTATCAGCAAGGCTGCTGCAACCCCGCTCAGCCACGACAATATTTTCCACACCTTGATCGGGCTACTGGATGTGAAAACCGCTGTTTATACCCGGGAAATGGATTTCTCGGCCAAGTGTCGCAAGCCCTGAGCGCAGCTCAGGGCCGAGCGATCACCACAGTACGCAGGTCCAGATCACTGCCGCGTTGAGCAGCGACAACAGTACCGCCGCGCTGCCCATGTCCTTGGCCCGTTTGGCCAATTCGTGTTTTTCTGGCGAAGCCTTGTCGACGACAGCTTCGACGGCAGAATTCAGGATTTCCACGATCAGGATGACGATGATGCTGCCCGCCATCAGTGCCCGCTCGATGCCCGTATGGCCGAGGTAGAGGGCGAGCGGGAAGGTCACAGCGGCGAGTAGTACTTCCTCGCGGAAAGCCGCCTCATTCTTCCAGGCGGCGTACAAGCCGTCTTTCGAGTAGCCGAGTGCATTGATCAGCCGGGTCAAGCCTTGCTTGCCCTTGAATTCG
>JAGWUW010000253.1 GCA_028868235.1 Betaproteobacteria bacterium
CGACAAGGCGCAATGGCAGGCCGACATGGACGCACTGATCGCGCTTCGAGACACTGGGAGCATCGGCGAACTGATAGACCATCTGAAAGGCACACGACGGCCGCGGTTGAGCGATCGTATCATTGGCCGAGAAGATGACATTGCGAAGCTTGGCCCCGATCCGACCGAGGATGAGCCCAAATCTCTCAAACGCTATCGAGAGCTGCGGAACGTCCCCTATCGCGAGCTGATCGCCTTAACCGAGTTCATCTGCGGCTTCACGCCTTTCGCTACCCAGCATAGCGTGAAGGGGGCCGAGTTCGATAACGTACTTGTCATCCTGAGCGGTGGCTGGAATCACTACAACTGGCCGCAGTTTTTTGAGCTGCTCTCAACAGGCAATATCACCGAAAAGAACGCAGGCGGCTTTCACCGCTGCCGCAATCTGTTTTATGTCGCCGTGTCCCGGCCGAAAAAGCGCCTCGCTGTTCTCGCGACCCAGGCAATCGGCAATAGGGCAATGGAAGCCATAACCACGCTTTTCGGGGCAGAAGGCGTAGTCGCTATAGCGATGTGACGCTGCGGCGGCACCGCGCTATTTCATGACCTTTCGTGTTACGGCTCAGCCGGGTGTGATACTTGAGAGCTGACCGATCAGTTGATTCATCGGTTCACGAAGAGGTTCATGTCGGCGAATCCAACCACGACGCAATAGATCTTCCGGCACATAGACGTCGTACTTCTCAACAACGAGGTTCTCTACGAACCGCCCTAGGTCCTCAATTGGAGGGCAGCCGTCTATTGATGCGATCACATCGGAAGCGTCGTCGATTGAACAGCCCGTCAAAGTGATTCCGACGTCGAATGTCTCGCAGGCGAAACCCATCGACGTGAACAAAACCGCTAGCAGGGAATTTGCGGATGTACCTCGCCAGGTTAGGAGGTGTGTCGCGGAGCCCGCATCGATGAAACGGGCATTCTGCAGCCCGAGCTGGGCGAAGGCCGAGCGGCCTGCTGCCAAGGATTCTTTGGCAGCGTCGTCGAGATAGTCTGGGAGTTCATTGCCCAGAAGAACATCCAGCATTTCAGCTGCAAGGCGGTCATGGATTGGCTCCTGACCAAGGCGATCAAACTTTGGCACACGCCCTGTGTTGTGTGGGACGACCTCGACGACCTTCGCTTTGTCATCCACTCCCGTCGCGCGCCAACGACGTCCCGCAAAGCCGATTATCGATCCGACAACAAGCGCGTTTACGATCGGAAGCGTTCCAAGTGTTCGTCCGGAATGGACGAGCCGCCATTCCTCGTCGGTCGAAAAATTGGCATAGAAATCTCGCGATGCAGTGAGTTTTTCCCCTTCTGGGCCGAGCATTAGCGAACCATCAGGCGCTTGCTCGATCAACGCTACCTCGCCATTGCCCATTCCTCGGAGCAGGTCGACGAAATCGGTCTTCGTGAGTGTTGCGAATGGTCCCTGTCGGCATAAGGTTGCGTAAAGTTTCCCGGCGCTGAGGGCACCCAACTGGACGATCAATGACAGAATCTGGTGGACACTGACAGAGAGCAGTGCCGGATCAGTTCCAGGCGGTTCAACGAACTTCAAACGGAGCAGATTAAGAGCTGCCACGGCCTGGACTACCGGCAAGTGCAATTTGTCTAGCGGATCTGCGTCGGCGGCAGGATAGGGTTCGCGCAAATAGTTCCGGAAGATCGCGCTGGATCCCTCGCGCCGACCTGACCGGCCTAGCCGTTGCCGTAAAGATGCGAGCGAGCGCGGCGCGCCAAGCTGCGAAACTGCAACGACCGACCCGATATCGATACCGAGTTCCAGCGTGGTTGTCGCAACTGCCGTAGTGGGCAGGCGGCCGTCCTTCAATCGTAACTCGAGTTCCTCTCGCAAGCCTTTGCTCAGACTGCCGTGATGAGGGAAGAACTCGTTCGGTACATGGGATTTCTCGCTGATCGTGCGGAGGCGGTCGGCCAAGGTTTCGACATTGGCCCTGGAACCAGCAAAAAAGAGGTTGTTGCTGCCGCGGAGAGCTTCAAATGCGTGTTGAGCAATCTTAGCCAATGCGGGTCCAGCTTGCGGATCGTCGAGCATGGCATCTTCGCCAAGATCGCCTTCGGGCGGTTCGACATAGGTCCGGACATGCACTTTGAGCGGCGGGGCGCCGCCCGCAATGGCAATGATTTCCGCTGGCTTGGACGCAGTTCCGCTCAACCATCGCGCAGCGAATTCGAGATCGCCGATTGTAGCCGACAATCCCACTCGGCGTGGCCGCCGATCGTTGAGTAACTCGATCCGACTGAGCAAGCTCGACAGGTGCAGACCTCTTGGTCCCTGGAGGAAGGAATGAAGCTCGTCGACGATGATTGCATCGAGCGCACCGAAAAGCGCTTCCGCAGTTGCAGTGCGCCGCAACAACATCGCCTCGATCGATTCTGGAGTAATCAGCACCACACCGGCGGGCGCCTTGATGAGCTTGGTCTTGGGGCCTTGCGGGGCGTCACCGTGCCAGCGGACAAGGGGTAGTTCGATCTTGTCGCACAGATCTTCAAGACGTCGGAACTGATCGTTGATCAATGCCTTGAGCGGTGCGACGTAAAGAATGGCGACACCAGGCTTCTCACGCGTCGCTGAACAGCCGAGGAGCGGCAAGAATGCCGCTTCGGTCTTACCTGCAGCAGTCGCAGCTGAAATCAGGACGTCCTCGTCCCTCCCGCAAATTGCAGCGATCGCTTGCTCTTGCACATCCCGCAGACGAGACCAGCCCTGCTGTCTGACCCAGCGCTGGATCTGGGGATGAAGCAGATCGAACCCGGAACCGCCTTCAGAGCTCGAACGTGGCAAGCTCATCATCGCCGTCAATTGCAGTGGCGACGTCTTCGCCAGGATCGTCATCCACCGAAACACTCCCGATCAAAGTTCGCCAATCGAGAGCAGGGTTCTGCTCCAAGATAGCCATAAGCTGGACGAAAGCCTTGATGGTGTTACGCGGCGTCCGGAAATAGGCTTCGCCAATGCGTTGGCTGCAATGCGCCATAAATGCGTCGAGTGCTTCATCGGGTACGAGATGGTTCGCCGGGTCACCTAAAGCGAAAATTGCGCGGATGTTGCCCAACAGGATCAAGAATTCTTCAGGTGAAAGGTTCTGCAAACGCACGACCGGTCCGCTCAGATCCACTAACCCGGGTGTCGCAAACTGGTTTTCTGCAAGACGTGATTGCAGGGCCTCATAGCTGTAGAGCCCGCGACGGCTGTCCATGAGGAATTCAGGCGTGCCACCAAAAACAAAGCCAAGCCCTTCGGAATTGCCCTGAAGCATATCGTTGACCATGCGCAGGATCTGCTCGAAATTTTGGTTTCGTGCCTGGGAGCTCTGCAATTTATAGATGTTGACCATCTCGTCGAACACGACAAGCAATCCGGTGTAGCCAGCGAGACGAGTGAAGCAAGCAAGGAGCTTCAAGCTGTCAAAAACATCGGCGTCGTCGATGATTGAACGGACCCCTAGAGCTTGGCGCGCCTCGGTTTTCGTCGGAAACTCGGCGCGCAGCCAACGCAGTGCCGAAGCCTTCAAAGCCTCGTTACCATCCTCACTGCCCTGCCAGTAACACTTGAGCACATGCGCAAAATCGTGACCGCCCACCAGCTCTTGGATCGAAGCGAGCCGTTCATCGATGACCTGTTCAACGGGCCGTTTTTCGGTGTGCGCCACCTTCACGCAGTCGCTAATGAAGCGCTCGACAACACTGGGTAGTGCGCCGCCATCCGGTTTGGTCCGTGTCGCCATGTTGCGGATCGCTTCAGCATAAAGTCCGCGCGCCTGACCGCCGGTCGCGTGAATGCGACGATCGGGAGCTAGGTCGGCGTGAATGGTAACGCACCGACGTTCCAGCGCGATGAGCCGCACGAGGCTCAGGAAGAAGGTTTTACCGGCACCGTATTCGCCGATGACGAACCTGCATGATGAACCGCCGTCGGCAATCCGGTCTATGTCCTTGATCAGAGCTCCGACCTCAAGCATCCGCCCGACCTGAATGTGCTGCAAGCCCACCCGCGGGACAACGCCAGCAGCGAGTGCTTGGACTATTGTGTCGCGGTCGCGAGGCCGAATTGGTGTTCGCTCGGTCATGCGGCAGCCATGCTCCTGATTTTCTCGATAAGGTGGGGTTGAATCGAAACGATATCTTCGCATTCGATCGCGATGTCGTCGAGGGCATCAAAAGCCCAATCGTTTATGGTTTCAATGGCTCCGTCGGGAAGCAGTCTTTGCGTACGACAAAGGGTGTCAAA
>JAGWUW010000254.1 GCA_028868235.1 Betaproteobacteria bacterium
GCCCTCGCCTGCAACCAGCCCGCCCTGGTCAGCCGCGCCCGCAACGCGGTGGTCACCAGCGCCCCGAAGACGCGCGACATCGGCGAAAGCTTCGAAAACGCCACCAACGCCGCCTATCTCGAACAGGGCAAGAGCCAGGCCACCTGCCCCGACGGCGCGACCCTGGCCAACCGCATGGCGGCGACCGAAAAGCGCCTGCAGGCCGCTTTCCCCAAGGCCCCATGATCCGCCTCGCCGCCGCTTTCCTCGCCCTGCTGCTGGGGGGGCCGGCCATTGCCCAGTCCACCCACAGCCTGGAACTGCTGCGCGGCGAAAACACCGGCATCAACCCGCGCTACCTGCTGCAGGACCCGAACGGCCGGGCGCTGACCAACGAGGACTTTCGCGGCCGCTTCCAGTTGATCGCCTTCGGCTACACCTATTGCCCGGACGTCTGTCCGACCACCCTGGTCGAGATGGCCGAAATCCTCAAAACGCTCGGCGACAAGGCGGCGCAGGTCCAGGCCATATTCATTACCGTCGATCCGGAGCGGGATACCGCCCAGACCCTCAAGACCTACACCGAATTTTTCGACCCGCGCATTCTCGGCCTGACCGGTTCGCCGGCCCTGGTGCGGCGCGCCGCCGACAACTTCAAGATACGCTACGCCAAGGTACGCGAACCGGGCAGCGCCCCCGACCGCTACGCCGTCGATCATTCGGCCGGCATGATCCTGCTCGGGCCGAGCGGCGAGTTCGTCAAGAAATTCGCCTTTTCCACGCCCGTCACGGAAATATCGACTCAAATCGGCGCACTGTTAAATAGTCACTGATCGGCAGAAATCCCTCATTGCTTTGGCATACCTGTCGTGCGATATTGCGCCGGTGCGCAAACTGATGACTGTCGTCCTGTTTTTTCTGCTTACCCTGGCCACTCAGGCATGGGGAGGCGGACTAGCGCTCATTCTCAGCGAAAGCGGCGGGGCCTATGGTGACTTCGCCGGCACCCTGGAAGAAACACTGAGCGGTTCCAACTGGAATATCGTATCGACCACGGTGGCCGATGCCCCCCATACCAGCAATACGCCATCCGATCTCGTTGTCGCCGTCGGCAGCGAAGCCTTGCGCAAGGCCCTGAGCCGCACTGACAGCCCCCCCATCATCGCCGCCCTGCTACCGCGCCAAAACTACGAGCGAATCCTCAGCGAATATCGCCGGCCCAGCCGAATTACCGCTATCTACCTCGATCAACCGGCTGCTCGGCAAGCTGCATTCATGCGTCAACTATTCCCGGACCAGAAACGCTTTGGTCTGCTTTCCAGTTCGGAAACACGTAACCAGTTAGCCCAGTACCGGCAAGCCTTCAGTAATGCCGGCCTCGTACTCGACGTCGAAGATGCCGATACCGACAAGGCCCTGCTGCCCTCCCTAAACGCCGTACTGGATCGCTCTGCCGCCCTGCTCGCCCTACCCGACAACACCATCTACCGGCGTAACAACATCAAGGCCATCCTAATCACCGCCTTCCGCCATCAAAGACCGATCATCGGCTATTCGTCAGCCTTCGTGACGGCCGGTGCGCTGGCGGCCCTATATACCACACCGCAGCAACTGGCCCGCCAGACAGCCGAACTGATCATCAGTAACGGGACGAACCTCCCGCCGCCCAGCGGACCCAACCTGTTCGCCGTCGCCATCAATCCCAACGTCGCCCAGGCGCTGGGTCTCAAAATCGCCGACGAAGCCGCCATCCGGCGCGCCCTGCTCGCCGACCGGGAGAGTCGATGAACCGCCTGACCCTACGCCATCGCCTGCTGCTGCTGACGCTGCTCCCCAGCGCTGTGATCGCCATTGCACTGGTTGCCTATTTCACCTTCAGCGGCGTTCGTACTCTGGAAGGCGAACTTCGCCTCAAGGGATTGGCCACCGTCCGCTATCTGGCGCCGATCAGCGAATATGGCATCATCGCCGGCCAAGTCGAAAGCCTGCATGGCCTGGCCCAGGCCACCGTCCAGGAATCCGGTGTCAAGGCTGCCGTCGTCGTCAATCAGAAGGGACGTACGATTGCCGTGAGTGGGCGTGTTTCACTGTCCGCAGAAGAACTCCACCAACAGTTAAGTGAACCCCGGCAGGTCAGCGAAACGGATCAATGGATTGCCTTTGGTGCTCCGGTAAAACGCTCAATGACCGAAACCGATCTGCTGTTTGAACCTTCGTCCACCGCCAGCAAATCAAGCCCCCCGGAAATCATCGGCTACGTCTTTGTCGAATACGACAAGAGCGAACTGGCCGACAAACAGCGCGAGCTGGTGCAGCGCGGCCTGATGATCGTTCTCTTCGGGATGCTCATCCTCGCCGCCCTGGCTATCGCCATGGCCGACAACCTGGCGCGCCCGGTGATGCGACTGGTCCAGGCCGTGAATGGCATGTCCTCCGGAAAGCTGGACACCCGCGTTCCGGCAGTCTCAAGTGGTGAGCTGGGGGTGCTCGAGAACGGCTTCAACGAGATGGCTTCACGGATAGAGGAAGTCCATCTCTCGATGCAGTCACGAATCGAGGAAGCGACGGCCCAGCTCGCCTTCCAGGCCCGCCACGATGCATTGACCGGCTTGCTCAACCGGCGAGAATTCGAGCATCGTCTGGAAAAGGCGCTGGCCAGCGTGCAAGCCGGCGATGACGAATTCGCCGTACTGTTCCTTGATCTCGACCGTTTCAAGCAGGTCAACGATACCTGCGGCTACCTGGCCGGTGACGAATTGCTACGCCAAATGGCGCTGCTCTTTCAGGGGCGCCTGCGCGAAGACGACACGCTGGCCCGCCTGGGCGGCGACGAATTCAGCATCATCCTAGCCAATTGCGGGGGAGCGCGTGCGCGACAGGTGGCCGAGGATATCTGTGGCCTGGCTACCGCGTACCGCTTTATCTGGCAGGACAAGGTATTCGCTATTGGGGCTAGCATCGGCGTCACGACGGTCACTCGCAAGGTTCACAATATCAACGAGATCCTCGCTGCCGGCGATGCAGCCTGCCATCGCGCCAAGGAGAGTGGCCGGAACCGTGTCTGCGAACAGGAAGTCACCGTCAGCCAGGAACGGCGGCACGAGACAAGCAATTGGGCCAGTCGCATTGCCAGTGCACTGAGCGAAGACCGCCTGCTGGTCGAGGCTGTTCCACTGCGTCCCCTACAGGCACCGACAGGCGGCCACTTGGTCGAGCTAACCGCCCGCCTTGCTGAGCCAGGACAATCCCCCGTTGCACTGTCGGCACTCATCGATGCAGCAGAACGCTACGACCTGGCGCCGAACATTGACCGACGCCTGATCGATGCCGCCATCAAGGCGCTGGCCCGCGCCAACCAGCGACAGCGTAACCTCTATTGCCTGGTGCCATTGTCGCGAGGCTCGATCAGCAGCCGGGACACCACCGACTACATTGCGCGCAGCTTGGCCAGTCACAGTCTCTCCGGCAACAAACTGTGCTTCATCTTTTCGGAAAACATCCTGACCCACCTGACCAGTCAAGCCATGGATTTTTCGCGCCAGATGCGTACCCTTGGTTGTGAAATCGGCCTCGAGGACTTCGGCGGAGGGCTCTCGTCCTTCAGCCATTTACGCAGTATCTACCCCAGCCACGTCAAGCTCAGTCAAAGCCTGACCCGCGACCTCGGCGGCAGCCGGGCATCCACGGCCCTACTCCGCGCTATTCAGGAAATCACATCCGACCAAAATATCCACTCGATTGCCGAGGATATCGATGATCTGGAAACCCTGGAACAGTTGCGCGATCTCGGGATCGACTACGCACAAGGCAAGGCCGTGGCGCCCAACGAGCCCTTTGAAGTCTGGTTCGAGGGCGCAGTAATGCGCACAGCCTGACCGTTACGAGTGCCTCAGAAATCGAGGCGCAGCGCCACCCACTGGCGTCGATCGACAATGCGCCCCGAGCCATCGGGGTCGGTGCCACTACCGTCGTAGGTCTTGTATTCGCCATGGGCGCCATTCAAGGACTGAACCACATACGCCACTTCACCGCCGATCCCGCCCACACGGAAGGGATAACCGAGGCGAGCGTCAAATCGGCGATATTTCGCCGACCAGGAATTAGAAGACCACTTCATCTTGTCTTGCCAATAGCCAGCCAGCGAAAGCTGCATACCGAATGGCAACCCCTGCATCCATAGCAATGACGTGGACCGCCGTGGCGTTGAGCGTTCGGTCAACTCATCCACATTGCGATTGGCCGTCGGCTGGCTCAGCGTTCCGTAGGGATAGGAGAGCGCCGATGCCAGGTA
>JAGWUW010000255.1 GCA_028868235.1 Betaproteobacteria bacterium
TCGGCCGAAGCGGTCATTTGGACATTGTCAGTCCAACCGCCGCAAAACTCGAATGCCTCGAATACCCCGGCCTGGTAGGCGCCGAGCGCCCCGCCTCCCTGGAAAATGAGGATGCTTCGTTGCGGTTCGATAACGCGGGCGGTCTGGTGGGCTGCAGGCATGGCGCACTCCCCTGGTAACGACGCGGCGGTTAGAACGAAATGGCGATCTCTTTCAGCTTGCTACGGCCTGACTACCAGACAGCGTCCCGTCGGGAAAAATCCTGCCCATGTCGAGATGGGCTACCAGCGCAGGACCCTGTCACCCAGTAGCGCACCGATACCGGCCGGAATCAGTGTACCCAATAGGTACCAGAAGCCGATGAACGGTGCTCCCATTTCCGGGCAATGCAGGCAATAGACGACGGCGGCAACGGCGCCGGACAGCAGGCCGGCGGCAAAGCCGGCCAGGCGCAGGCGGGTCGGCGCCAGGTTCTTCATGGTGCGCATCACGGCGGCAAAGACCGGAACCGAGAGCAGGGCGATCAGCAAGGGGCAGGTTTTCCAGGTCTCGCCGAAGAACAGCTTCGAGCGTTCCAGCGGTTCCGCCTCAATCAGCGCAAATGCGGCGACGCCCCAGATGCCCAGCACCGGCAGGCCCAGCGCCAGCGGCACCCAGTCGATCTTCGCACCCGGGCGCGACAGGCGCAGTGCGGCAAACAGCCCAGCTGCGGCAAGACTGGCGACAAATCCGATCTTGACCCAGAACATCGGCAGCATGATCGCCTGCATGAGGTCGTGGCGAATCTGCAGGAGCAGGAGCATGAGCAGGCCGGCGCCCAGTGCGCCCCAGCCGATGGATGCCGCGTAGCGCTGGGTGGGTGGGGGGCCGTCGACGGCAACGTTGCCGGTGGCCAGCATGGTGATCAAATCATCTGTTTTCATAGGACACCTCTTATCTTGGCGGCGAGCGCTTTCAGGCCGCGATGGACGCCGACCTTGATCGCCGATTCCGACATTCCGCTCACGTCGGCCGCTTCCTTCACCGACAAGCCCTCCAGCTTGGTATGCACAATCGGCAGGCGCAGCTGATCGGGCAGCTCGGCCAGCAGCTTGTTCAGATCGCGGCGCGCTTCGGCCGCTTCCGCATCGGCCGTGGTGAACAGCTCCATTTCCTCATCCAGCGGATCGTTCAACTGTTCGTGCGCCGCCCGCCGCCGGAACAGATCGACCAGCTTGTAGCGGGCGATGGCTTGTACCCAGGCCGACAAGGGTTGATCCGAGTCGTAGGTGTGGCGCTGGTTATGCACGGCCAGAAGCGATTCCTGTACTAAATCCTCGATGTCATCAGGCAAGCCGGCCAGCCGTCGTCGCAGGAAGGAGCGTAGATGCGCACTCAGTTGCGTCAAGAACGTCTGATAGGCGGCGTTGTCGCCGGCAAGGCCCCGCACCAGAAGTCCCCTCAGGCGATCTTCCTTGGCACGAAACCCTGCTTCTCTGTTTATTCGTTGCATCGAGGCATTTGGTTACAGGCTCCGGAAAAATACCGGCTGATGGATTGGGAAAAGAAATTTTGCCTGAGCTTGTAACCTTTCTCCAAGCATGGGCGAACTACCTTTTAGACAAGGCAATCAAACTCACTAGCCACCTGTTGGAAGGACGGCCATGGCAAACACAACCGATCTGATACATCCACGCTGGGTACGCATCACCCACTGGGTCAATGCCGTCGCTGTCGTCATCATGGCGATGAGCGGCTGGCGTATCTACAACGCCTCGCCCTTTTTCCCCTTTGCCCCCCCCGGGCAGATCACCCTGGGCGGCTGGCTGGGCGGTGCGATCCAGTGGCATTTTGCGGCGATGTGGCTGCTCGTCGGCAACGGTTTGCTCTACCTGGCCTGCAACATCATCAGCGGACGCCTGTGGCGCAAGTTCTTCCCGTGGTCGCCGCGGGCCTTCCTGGCCGATGTGCTAGCCGCCCTGAAAGGCAAGTTGGCGCATGCCGATCTGAGCCACTACAACATGGTGCAACGGGCCGCCTATCTGTTCGTGATGGTCGACCTGGTGCTGCTGGTGCTAACTGGCCTGGTGTTGTGGAAATCGGTGCAATTCCCCCTCTTGCGTGAACTGCTCGGCGGCTACGAAGTGGCGCGGCGTGAGCATTTCTTGGCGATGGCAGCGCTGGTCGCCTTCTTCGTTGTTCATATCGTCATGGTGGCGCTGGTTCCCCGCACGCTGCTGGCCATGATCCGCGGCCGTTAGGAGTCATCGCCATGTTCAAAAAACCTTCTAGGCAACCCCTCGCCAATGGCGACCTCCTACTGAAGGACGCGCTGAAAGATATGGGGCGTCATCTGGACCAACCCATGCGCCGCGCCTTCCTGCAACGCACCTTGAGCCTGGGGGGGCTTTCCATGCTCAGCGGTTGCGGCATCGTCGAGGAAAGCGATGTCGAAAACGCGCTGATGAAAATCTCGCGCTTCAACGACAAGGCCCAGGCCTTCCTGTTCGACCCCAACCGGCTGGCGCCGACCTATCCGGACTCGATGATCACCCATCCCTTCCCGTTCAACGCCTACTACGGCGAAGACGAGATCCGGGAAGTCGAGGAAGAGGGCTATCGCCTGGAAGTCACCGGCCTGGTAGCCGACAAGCGCGCCTGGACGTTGGCCGAACTGCGCGCTATGCCGCAGACCGACCAGGTGACGCGCCATATCTGCGTTGAAGGCTGGAGCGCCATCGGCAAATGGGGGGGCGTGCCTTTCGCCAGCTTCCTGCGCCGGGTCGGCGCCGATCTGAGCGCCAAGTACGTCGGCTTCAAATGCGCCGACGATTACTACACCAGCATCGACATGCCGACCGCCCTGCATCCGCAAACACTGCTGACGCTGACCTACGACGGTCAGCCCTTGCCGCCGCGTTACGGCTTCCCGATGAAGCTGCGGATGCCTACCAAACTCGGCTACAAGAACCCGAAACACATCCAGGCTATTTTCGTCACCAACAATTACCCCGGGGGCTACTGGGAAGACCAGGGGTACAACTGGTTCGGCGGCAGTTGAGCAATTCCGCACAACTGCCCTGAATACCCGGCATCTTTGCCGCTACTTACCCACTACAACGGAGTCCATCATGAAAACAATCATTTCCAGCATTTTCGCCGCATGTTTGATGCTTGCCGGCAGCACCGCCTTTGCCGACGACATGATGAAAAAGGACGCCATGTCGCACGATGGCATGGCCAAAGACGGCATGAAGAAAGACGCGATGACCAAGGATCACATGGCCAAGGATGGCATGAAGAAGGATGCTATGGGCAAGGGCGAGATGAAGAAGGACACCATGGGCAAAGGCGAAATGAAGAAGGATGCCATGGGCAAGGACGAAATGAAGAAGTAAGTGCGTGTCAGGTGGGGCACCGGGCGGATTCGCCTGGCCCCACCGTTACCCAGGCAATACCAGTCAGGAGCAAACCATGAATTTTCTTTCCATATCGCTGAAAACCGGCCTGCCGGCGCTGCTCACCGGAGTGGCCCTAGCGATTTCAATTCCCGCACATGCCGTTGCGGCGCAAGCCGAGAGCGCTCGGGATAGCGCCGCCTTGCAGACTGCCGTTTTCGCGGGGGGCTGCTTCTGGGGCGTCGATGCCGTGTTCAAGCACGTCAAGGGCGTCGCCAGCGTCGAATCGGGCTATGCCGGCGGCAATGCCGACAAGGCCAATTACGAGGCGGTGAGCGGTGGCCGGACCGGGCATGCCGAAGCCGTGCGCGTTCGTTTCAATCCGGCGCAGGTTTCGTATCAGCAACTGCTGCAGGTCTTCTTCGTCGTTGCCCACGACCCGACCCAACTCAACCGGCAAGGCCCGGATGTTGGCAGCCAGTACCGCTCGGCCATTTTCTTCACCGATGCCGAACAACAGAAAAACGCCACTGACCAGATACAGAAACTGACAGCGGAGCGCGCTTTCGGCAAGCCCATCGTGACCCAGATCGCCGCGCTACAGCAGTTCTATCCCGCCGAGGCCTACCACCAGAACTATCTCGCGCTGCATCCTACCCAACCTTATATCGTCATCAACGACTTGCCCAAGATCGAGCACCTCAGAAAACAGTTCCCAGCGCTATATCAATAGGTCCCCTGAAGGCATTGAGCACTTTCAGAACGCACAGCTGACAAAGCATCGTATGCAACTGGTGAAGAAGAAGGTCAGGATCGCCGATATTGTGAATGGCGCTAGTGATATCCGCTGTGGAGGCAGTCAGGCCGCCGTTGATCTCCTTTGCC
>JAGWUW010000256.1 GCA_028868235.1 Betaproteobacteria bacterium
CGTCGATCGTGTGTTTGCTCATTTCGATTTCCCTTGTCGTTTGTTGATCTGGCGCGTGATTGCGCCTTGCAGTTGGTGGAGCTTGGCGATTTCCGGCCCATAGTTGTGCACGCTGTTGCGGCGCATCAGATCGGCGCGAGTGACCAGCTCGAGGTTGTCCAGGGCGAAGTTCCGCTTGTTTCCGTCCTTGAATACCAAGGCGTGGCCGGGTGGAATTTCACGGCCGGATTCACGCCAGACAATGTGATGCACACAGACGAAGTCGCGGCGTGTGACGCCGGTATCGGTGAGCTTGCGTTCCATGTAGCCATCGGAACGCTCGCGCTCGGTGCCGATCGGCATCCAGTTGACCGCGACGTTTCCCTTTTTGAATCGGGTCTCTACCGATCGCCCGCCGGCCACGTAGTGGGTGCCCTTGTTCCAGGGGTCGGTGCCCTTTTGAAACTGGTGCTGGCGACCCGGGTGCGCCGGGTCATCCATCGCTTGTCGCGCCATCCTGGCGATCGCCTCCTTAGTCTTTCTCAGTCCAAGGTGCCACGCCTTGCCGAGCACCTGCTGATGCGTGCAGCCGAGTCGGGCGGCGATATCGTGCGAGCGCATGTACGGGTACAGTTCCCGTAGGATGGCCAGCTCGTCTTCGGTCCAGAATTTGCGCTGCATGGCTAGAACGGCACGTCGTCCATCGGGTCGGCGAAGTTCCCGGCCGGCGCAGCGCCAGCGGGCTTTGAACCGCTGCTCGCGCCAGCTTGGGTAGGGGTAGAAGTGGTTTTTTCACCTGGTGCGCTGCCAGCGAATTCCACCGTAACGATGCGGCCACGCAGGGCATTGCCCACGGTGTTGTCGCGCCGGGTAAATTGCTCGATGCGCACGTCCTCGATGACGGCATTGATCTGCTGGCCCTTGACCAGGTAGCTCTGCAGCTTGGCAGCGCGATCGCCGAACAGGCTGGCATCAATCCATTGCGTCGGGCGGTTGCCCTTGTCGTCCTTCTTGCCGTAGTTGTAGGCGAGTGCCAGGCCGAGGACGGGCGTGCCATCCGTCAGGTAGCGCAGCTCAGAATCGCGGCCAAGTCGGCAAAGTCCAATCAACATCATGGTGGTACGTCCTTTCAGTGGTGGTCCCGGGTGAGTTCCACCCAGCGTTTCAAAAACAGGGATTGAGCGCGGCCGGCGTGAGCGGCCATGATCTTGCGTTCAAGCGGTGAGACGCCCTCGAGGACGGGCCACGGCGTCTTGTCGGCCGGCATCAGGTCGCGGCGTTCGGTGGCGAGCAGGATCACATCCGCCCACTTGACCTGCTGGCTCATCGCCGCCGGCAGCCGGAAGCGTTCGCGGATCGCAGCCTCGACGCGATGCTCGATCGCCTGGTAGTCGGGCAGCATGTGCTTGAGCGGCCGGGGAATATCCTTGCAGTAGGCCTCGGATGCGTCGTGCAGCAGCGCCTCGAGCGCGTGTTCATGTGAGACGATTTGGCTGGCCAGCGTGCTGTGCTGGGCCACGCTGTAGAAGACGCGGCACTGGCCGGCATACCGGCACTCGTTGGCGAGGCCCTGGGCGATGTCCAGGATGTCGATCTGGTCCGGCTGCGGATCCGCGTAGTCGAAGTGCTTGCCGGAGTTGGTAAGGATCCAGGTCATTGGTGGAATTCCTTCAGTGTTTCGGTGACCTCTTCGTACAGGTTTTCAAGGGTGCCGAAGTTGTAGATGCGCGGCTCGCCGGCCTTGGACGGAATGTGCTGCTCGCTGCTGTGCGCCGCTGCGTTGATGGCCAGCTGGTTGCTGGTGTGCCGTTTGATGTGCCACACCTTGCCGCCCTGGTCGCGCAGCCAGTCGGCCTCGTTCTCGAAGCGGATATCGCTGACGACGATGCCGGCGATGTGCAGGCAGGGCTTCGCGGTCCGGTACTTCTCGATACGGCGCGCAGCGACGCGCAGCCAGATATCGGGGGCAACGTGATTGCGGCCCCACTCAGTGCCGAGCGTCTGCATCAGCTCACGGGGCGAACGGCCTATCCAGTCGATCGTCTGTTCCTTCAGGTCGCGGCGATACATCTGCTCGTCGGTGATGCCGAGCATGGCCTTCAGGCCATCACGCAGCACGTCGGCCAGTGCGATCTGCACGAAACCGTGCGTCTCCATCAGGAAGTTGGCAATGGTGTCCTTGCCGCAACCGGCGCGGCCAGCGAGTCCGATCAGTTGCATGCGGCACCGCCTTCTGCGCTGGTGATCGCGGCGCGGATGGTCTTCAATGCTTTGCTGACGGCGCCTGGCTTGTACGCATCTGATGCCTCGTGATCCTCGACGAACGGCAGGGCAACATGCAGCGCATTCATCAGGACGTTGATCGCCACGGTCTGCGTGTCAAGGCGCTCTGCCGCCTCGCGGACGGTTTCGGCAGACTCGATCACGCAGCCTTCTTCGCTGTCGATCTGATCGGCCAGCATGTAGAGCATGGCCGAATAGGTCTTTGTCTCGATCATGCTGCCTCCGCGACGTCGAGCTGGTGCAGGCGTGCCATGACCAGCTGCAGGTGCAGTGCCTGGTGGCAGGCGTCGGCCAGCGCGTTGTGGTGGGTGCCGGTGCGCTCGAAGGCGACGTTCGGGCCGACCTTGCGCACGGTGCGCCAGTCGCGCTCGTTGAAGTACTGCCATGGCTGGCCCATGCCGCAAGCGCGGTAGGCGTGGCCGAGGATGGGGAAGTCGAAGCTGGTACCGTTGGCCCAGACGATGGTGTCGGCGGGGTGGCCGTCGATGGCGATCATTTGCGCCAGGTCGTAAAGGGCAAAGTGAAGCGGGACGTTGTTCTCGTTGGTGAGTTCGGCGCGGGCTTCTTCGCTCTGCTTCATCCACCAGACAACGGTGTCAGCGTCGATGACCAGGCCGGCAGCAACAGAGCTGGCGAGGTCGACGCGGTGATACAGCTCACGGCCAAGGCCCTGGCCGTAGGGGTCGAATTCCACGGCGCCGATCGCGGCAATCGCCGAGCGCGGGCCTTTGCCCATGGTTTCGAGGTCAATCATGATATGGCGGGTCATGCCAGGTCTCCGGCTTTGCTCCATGCGCGGCGCCAGGTAAGGCGCAGCACGTGGTCGCGGTATAGGTTGAAAGCGAGTCTCAGGCGGCGCATGGCATGGCCTGGGCGAGTACGTTGCAGATGGCGTCGCAGCCGTGGGCGGCGATGACAGTGAGGTCAAGCCCAGCACCGCGAACGCGGTACAGGCGACCGGGGATGATCGGAGTGGCGCTCATGCTGCCACCTGCTGAGCCGGTGTCAGGGCCTCGACAAAGCGGGCGGCGAGGGCGGTGATCTTCGGGTCTGCCTTGATTTCGCTGTGCTTGCCTTTGATGTCTTCGATGGCCTGATCAGCGCTGCCCTTGCCAGTTGCGACCCAGTACGCGGCATTTGAAATGGTGTCGCTGAGCGCTGTCTGTGCGTAGTAGTCAAGTTCCCATTGGATTTCACGCTGGGTAGGCTGTGAAAGGGCTTTGACGAGGTAGCTGTAAAAGTGGCTGCGTATGCATGTCAGCACGACCTTTTCAGCAATGGTCTGGCATGGCAAGGCGCGGACGGCCGGTTCAATCTTCGCTCTGGCGGCTTTGTTATCGCGCTCATATTTGGCTTCTTCGGACTTTGCCTGCTTGGCCTCACGCTCTTTTCTATGCGCGAAGCTGTCTGCGATCTTTGCGGCTGCCAATAGAACGCCACGGTCTGCGATATCAAACCCGGTGTCGTCAGCGATGCTGCGCAAAGCCGTTGCTGCGCGTTTGGCAGCCGATCCACGGTTTTTCAAAACAGTTGATCTGCTCGACATGTTGCCCTCCGAATCTGCTGCCGGCCCGCTTGTCTATCGGTGGGGCCGGCTCAACCGTGTTGCTCGTTACTGCTGCAGGAAGGGTTCGCCGAAGAAGAACGGGTTTCCGGTCTTTTCGCGGATCTGAGCGATCAGGGTCTGGGTGGCTGCCTCGAGCACCTTGTCCTGGCGGATCAGCTCGAACCAGAAGGTCAGCTTGCCGTCGCGGACGCGGTAGCGCAGGCGGGCGTCGACGCGGTAGGCGTCGCCATTCCAGAACACCGGGAAGCCCAGGGAGAAGCGATCGAACACCGACATCTTCTGCAGCGTCTGGGCGTCGTCGTCCTGCACGAAGCTCATCTGCACGCCACCGTTCTGAAGGCGGATTGCCGACTTGAAGCGCATGTCCTGGTTGGCCTCGAAGGTGAGCGCCATTTCGAGCATCTGCGCGCCGGTCGGGCTGTTGTCGGTGGC
>JAGWUW010000257.1 GCA_028868235.1 Betaproteobacteria bacterium
GCAATCAAGGAGCAAGCAATGGAAGACAAGAAACTGGCCCCACCGGAAGCTGCCGTCAAACCAATCCTGTCTCGTCGTAATTTTGTTTCAACTGCTTTGGGAGCCTCTCTGATGACCATGGTCCCTCCTGGCGTTCGTAGCGGTGCCTGGGCCGCTGGTTCCGACGCCCCCGAAAAGAAGGAAGTCCGTATCGGCTTCATCCCGCTGACTGATTGTGCCTCCGTGGTGATGGCGGCAGTCAACAAGTTCGATGAGAAGTACGGCATTAAGATCGTCCCCTCCAAGGAGGCTTCCTGGGCGTCGGTGCGCGACAAGCTGGTTAACGGCGAACTGGATGCTGCCCACGTCCTCTATGGCCTGATCTATGGTGTGCAACTGGGTGTCGGTGGCCCAAAGAAGGATATGGCGGCGCTGATGAGTCTGAACAACAACGGCCAAGCGATCTCCCTTTCAAACCAACTCAAGGACAAGGGGGCCATCGATGGTCCCAGCCTAGCCAAACTGGTAGCCAAGAAGGAGCGCGAATACACCTTCGCACAAACCTTCCCGACCGGAACCCATGCCATGTGGCTCTACTACTGGCTGGCAGCGCAGGGTATCAATCCGCTGAAGGACGTCAAGACGATTACCGTGCCGCCGCCGCAGATGGTGGCCAACATGCGCGTCGGCAACATGGACGGCTTCTGTGTCGGCGAACCCTGGAACAACCGCGCCATCATGGACAACATCGGTTTTACGGTGACGACGACGCAGGACATCTGGACCGATCACCCGGAAAAGGTACTCGGTACCACTGCTGACTGGGTCAAGCAGAATCCGAACACCGCCCGTGCCGTGGTTGCTGCCATCCTTGATGCCGGTAAGTGGATCGACGCCTCGCTGGCCAACAAGCAGAAAACGGCCGAGATCATCGCCCAGAAATCCTACGTCAATACCGATACCGATGTCATCGTTGCCCGCATGCTCGGCCGTTATCAGAACGGCCTGGGCAAGAGTTGGGATGACAAGAACCACATGAAGTTTTTCAACGACGGCGCGGTGAATTTCCCCTACCTGTCCGACGGCATGTGGTTCATGACCCAGCACAAGCGCTGGGGCCTGCTCAAGAGCCACCCGGATTACCTGGCGGTGGCCAGGCAGGTGAACCGTATCGACATCTACAAGCAGGGGGCTGCCGCCGCAGGCGTGACACTGCCCAAGAGCGAGATGCGCACTCACAAGCTGATCGACGGCGTGGTGTGGGACGGCAAGGACCCGGCCAAATATGCAGATGGTTTCAAGGTCAAGGCTTGAAAACCTGATTGGCCACGCCCAGGCCAGTTGGGAATGACGGCAGAAACGAATGCTTAGGAGAAAACCATGAGCGCAATGACGATGACAGGCGATTTCGGTGCGGAAAAACCGGCCGATCCCGCAACAACCAGCAAGCTGGTCGCGGCTGTGGTCGCAGAGCCGGCCAAGCAAAAGAAAATGGAACAAGCTGCAACCCTGCCGCTCGGCGAAAAACTCGGCGCCCTGCTGCGCGCGGTGATGCCGCCGGTTCTTGGCCTGATGGTGCTGATCGGCATCTGGCACGTCGCCACCCACAAGGGCGGCAGCATCCCGGGGCCGGCCCAGGTCTGGGATGCCGCCGTGGCGCTGTTCTCCGATCCGTTCTACCGTAACGGCCCGAACGACCAGGGTATCGGGTGGAACGTACTGTCCTCGCTGCAGCGCGTCGCCATCGGTTTCGGTTTTGCCGCGCTGGTCGGCATTCCGCTCGGCTTCATCCTCGGTCGCTCGGCCTTCCTGTCGGCCATGGTCAATCCCATCATCAGCCTGTTGCGTCCTGTCTCGCCGCTGGCCTGGCTGCCGATCGGCCTGCTGGTCTTCAAGAAAGCTGACCCGGCGGCAACCTACACCATCTTCATATGCTCGATCTGGCCGATGATCATGAACACCGCCCAGGGCGTGCAACGTGTGCCACAGGATTACCTGAATGTCGCCCGCGTACTGGCCTTATCCGAGTGGAAAGTCGTCACCAAAATTCTCTTCCCGGCCGTGCTGCCCTACATGCTCACCGGCATCCGCCTATCCATCGGCACTGCCTGGCTGGTCATTGTCGCCGCAGAGATGCTCACAGGCGGTGTCGGCATCGGCTTCTGGGTATGGGACGAGTGGAACAACCTGAAGGTCGAGCACATCATCATCGCCATCTTCGTTATCGGCATCGTCGGCCTGATCCTTGAACAGGCGCTGATCCTGTTGGCCAGGAAACTCACCAAAGAAGCGTCGTAAGGAGAAACTGATCATGGAAAAGTTCGTCAGCATCGAGCGTGTCGGCCAGACCTTCGACACCAAGAAAGGCAAGTTCGTCGCCCTGCGCGACATCGACCTGACCATCGCCCAAGGCGAGTTCATTGCCCTGATCGGCCACTCAGGCTGTGGCAAATCGACCCTGCTTAACCTGATCGCCGGCCTGACCAAGCCAACCACTGGCGTTTTGCTTTGCGACGGCCGCGAAATTGGCGGTCCCGGCCCCGAACGCGCCGTGGTTTTCCAGAACCACAGCCTGCTGCCCTGGCTGACCTGCTTCGAGAACATCTACCTCGCCGTCGAGCGTGTTTTCGCCAGCAAGGAAGGCAAACCCGAGCTCAAGGTGCGGACGCAGGCGGCCATCGAACTGGTCGGCCTGGCCCATGCGGCACACAAGTATCCGCACGAAATCTCCGGCGGCATGAAGCAGCGTGTTGGCATCGCCCGTGCCCTGTCCATGGAACCCAAGGTGTTGCTGATGGACGAGCCATTCGGCGCCCTCGACGCGCTGACCCGTGCCAAGCTGCAGGACGAGCTGATGAAGATCTGCGATGCCACCAAGGCCACCGTCGTCATGGTTACCCACGATGTCGACGAGGCCGTTCTGCTCTCCGACCGCATCGTGATGATGACCAACGGCCCCGCGGCAACCATCGGCGAAATCGTTCAGGTCGATCTGCCGCGGCCGCGCCGGCGTCTGACGCTGGCCCACGACCCGGCCTACATCGGCTATCGCGCCGCGGTGCTCGAGTTCCTCTATGAAAAGCAGGCCCATATCGAAAAGGAAGCTGCTTAACCGCTAACGTTTGTCGGTTCCATCGCTGCTGCTCTCTCCATAGCGATTTTTGCCCGCCGCGCATAGCGGCGGGCTTTTTTCTTGATGCAGGTCCTTTGCAATTCGCTGCCCGGGCGCTATGGTTCGCAGGTTAATTAACGGACTCTCAAGGATGCTGGCCAATCAAGGCAGGCTTTCGCGGAAGATCGTTGGCATGCTGGTGGTTTTTTTTGCCGTCGCCACCGGCGCTATCGGACTAACGCTGCTCATTTCCTGGCAACTGGAAGGTGTCGCTGCGGCAATCAACGATGCCGGTAGTCAGCGTATGCGTACCTATCGGATGGGGCATTTGATGGCCCGTGGTCTTGAGTCCAAGACGCAGGAGGCTTCGGTCGGTGCCGTTCTTGAGGAAGAACTGGTTCGTTTCGACAAGGTGTTGCGTGATCTGCAACTGGGTGATCCGGTACGTCCCTTGTCGCCTCCCCGCAACTACGAGGTTCAAGATCGCTTATCCGAAGTCGGCAAGGTGTGGCAAGCCAAGGTGCGGCCACTTGTCGCCGGCTACCTTGCCGGCTCGCGGGACGAGCGGGAGCGCGTTGCCGACAGCTTCGATAGCGAATTGGAACCTTTCGTTAGTCGAATCAACGAACTGGTGTTGGCAATGGAACACAGTTACGCCTATGACACCAATCTGCTGCGCACCGTTCAGGCCGCCCTGGTCCTATTGGCTATTCTCGGGACCGGCATACTCATCCGCTACTTCGATCGTCTGGTCATTCGGCCCGTCGGCATTCTGCACGCCGGCATGCAGCAAATGACCGGAAACGACCTGAGCGTTCGTCTGCCGGTGGCCAGTGATGATGAACTCGGCGCGCTAGCTGCCGGCTTCAACCAGATGGCCGAGCACCTGGAAACTGTCCATGGCACGCTGGAGCAACGTGTCGAGGCGGAAACACGTCGCCTGGCTGCGCGCAATCGCGAGTTGGGAATTCTCTATGGGATGACTACCTTCCTGACCGAGCCGGCTCCTCTGGAGACTTTGTGCGAAGGCTTTCTTGAACGAATCAAGACGACGCTGGGGGCCGATGCTGGGGCGGTGCGCCTGTACATGCCGCAAACGGAGAAGCTGTACTTGATGACCCACGATGGGTTATCTGATGAGTTCGTGGCCAGCGAAGGGCAGATCA
>JAGWUW010000009.1 GCA_028868235.1 Betaproteobacteria bacterium
TTGACGGTGGCATTGCTTTGCGTCGTGCTAGCCACACAAGCTGAGTCCGGACCGATTCGACTCGGCCAGTCGCTTCCCTTGAGCGGTCCGCTGGCCGAGCTTGGTACCGAATACCGCGAAGGCATGCTTGCCTATTTCAATGCGCTGAACGCCAAAGGCGGCATCAACGGCCGCCGCATCGAACTGGTCACCCTCGATGACGGCTACGTTGTCGAGCGCAGCGTGGACAACGCCAAGAAGCTGCTTGAACAGGAGGATGTGGTGGCTTTCCTCGGCATGTTTGGCTCGGCCAACTATGCTGCTCTGCTGCCCCTGATCAACGAGCGGGCAATCCCGTCGCTGGCACCATACACCGGTTCCGACGAATTACGCGCCCAGAAATCTCCGACAACTTTTTGGTTGCGCGCCAGCTATGGCGATGAAACCGAAAAGATCATTGACCAGTTGACTACACTCGGCATCAACAAAATTGCGGTTTTCTATCAGGACGATGCTTTTGGGAAATCGGGCCTTTCTGGTGTGGAAAAGGCACTTGCCAAGCGCAATTTGAAGGTGGTTGCTGTCGGCGCGTTCGACAAGACTAAGAACGATGTGCACGATGCCGTGAAAACCATTGGCGCGGCTGACCCGCAAGGTATCGTGATGATCAGTACCTACAAGCCAACCGCCGCTTTCGTTCGTGAAATGCGCCAAGCTGGCAAGCAGTCACAGTTCTTCGCACTGTCGGTGGTCGGTTACAAAGCCTTGCAGGCCGAAATGGGGCAGTCGGCGGCAGGTATCGCTATCGCTCAGGTCGTTCCTTACCCGTGGAGCGGTGTAACCGCCATCGTGCGCGAATTTCAGGCATTGCCGGTCGAGTACGCTCCAAAAAGCGGCCCGACCTATACCGTCCTTGAAGGCTACCTCGCCGCCAAGATAATGGCCGAAGGCCTGCGTCGAGCGGGTCCGCAGCCTACGCGCGACAAGCTGGTGGCGGCGCTCAGCAGCCTTCAGAAATACGATGTCGGCAATTTCTCCGTCGATTACAGCAAGAGCCGGCTCGGCTCGCATTTCGTCGAAGTGACCATCGTCGGCAGCGCCGGGCGGCTGATGCGCTGAGCCAGCATTGGCACGGCCGGCCCCGACGCAGGCCACCGCTCAGGACACCTGAACCGAAATGCGCTAAGCACTCTGTCGCTCCCTGATGATGGCTGGTTCGGGATATGCTCCGTCGTGGCGATAAATTGTGCGCCGGCGATCCGCTTAGCTAGGCTGCCCTGGACATCAAAAAACCGAGGATCACGATACAGGTCAGCGGCAACGGCCCATCCGGAGATTCGCGAGTTTGCCGTTGTGACCGACAATGGTGCGCGATCAGATGTCGTTCACGATGAGTGCGCGGGTGACCCGCCTGCTCAGCGAGGACCGTGCGAAGCAGATGCAGGTGGCGATCAAGAACGAGGGAAGCACGGCAATGCAGACGGCTTGCCGGGCAATGGGCGGCTTGGTCATGCAGGAGCTCATATCGAATCTCGATGTTTGTGCCTCGTTCGGCATCTTCGAGAAATACATGGATGGCAAGATTGAGGCGGCATTCCGACCAAGTGATGGCCGGTTGCAATCCGGCGTTTTGGCCGACCTAGGAAGCGCCACGCGTCAGACAGGTCTTGTAGCGGCCTTCAACCCGGCGGGCGAACCATTCGGTGGTCAGCTTACGGGTGATCTTGGGGCTTTTCAGGTCAATTTGCGGCATAGCCTGGCGGGGCATGGGCTTGCCCAGTTTGTCGGCTTGCTCGAAGACGCGGATGAACAGCGGGCTGCGGCTGAAAGCAGCGGTTTTTTCCAGCAGTAAATCGCGGCGGATTTGCGGACGGCTCATGTCCAGTTTGTTGGCGATATCGAGTGCCGCAGCTTCGACGCTACTGGCGACATTGGCCGGCAAACCGTTTTCGTAGCGCAGTAGGTCGCCGTCCGGGGTGAGTTGCTTGCCTGTCAGTTTGCCGAGCGCCAGTTGGAAGGCGGCATTCCGGCTGCTATAGCGGCCGGCATTGTAGTCGGCGAAGCGATAGACGATCTGGTCGTAGGGAACTTCGTAGTCAAGCAGAATTGCACTGCCGAAATAGACGCCGCCGCGCCGGGTGAATACCTCATTGCGCAGCTTCTTGGCGATCGGGTACGGGTAGCTGCGTTCCTTGACGTGCTGTGCGGCAAATTCGACACTGACTTGCATGGGGCCGCCGGTGCGTACCGGATTGTAATCGGCGAAGAGTTGGCGCCCAAAGGGAAATTCACCGATCATGTCTTCGAACAGGTCGTTGAGTTGGGTTTCGGTTTTTAGCGTATCGATGCGGTCGTTGTAGCTCTTGCCGGTCGGTGAGTTCTTGCTTAGCGCGGCGGTGACGAGCATGGAAGGTACGGCATAGCGTCCAGCACGCGCTTCCAGTTCCTTGCGCACGATGCTGGGCAGGCCCGGTACTATCGGGTCGGCCTGGAAACTGGATTCCTGCTCGATGATAGCCATCGCCGCACAGTAGGTCTGCGTGGCGTGTGGCACTTCCAGCGCCTTGAAGGCCGTGTGCAGGTCTTCCATCCAGCCAGCCCTGTCTTTCACCGAGGCGGGGATCAGGCGGGTGATGCGCTTGCGTACTTCGGCCTCGCCCAACGAGGTCGGCCAAGCGGTGGCAGTCTTGCCGTCTGCGCGGCGCGCCATGTCGGCGGGCAATGCCGGACCTTCGCCCTCGCCTTCCTCGAAGGTCGAGCAGCCGGCCAGCACGAAGGCAGTCAACATGGCAGAAAAGACGAGACGGCACATCGAATCAGGCAGAGACCCGGCAAACCAGCATGATGTTGGCGAAGGGCTTACCTTCATTCATCGGGTCGGTCTCGACGGTGAAACCAAGACTTTGCAGCAGCGCCACCCATTCGGCCAGCGGCCGGCAATAGAGGCGCGGTAGGCGATGGCCACGTACGAAGGTGACGGCATGGTCGACCCAGTTGCACAGGTGGTAAGGCAGGCCGGCCGAGGCATCGCCGACGCGGGTCAGGAATAGTCCGCCTGGCGGCAGGGCCGCGCGGATGCGTTTCAGCACATCCTTCTGGTGGGTGTGGTCGAAGTAATGCAGGGCATCGAGGATGGTGATCACGTCGGCCTGGCCGAATTCGGCTTTGGTCATGTCGCCCTGTTCGATGCGAACGACCGGGTGGTCGGTGCCGAAAGCACGAGCGGCGCGGTCAACGTCCTTCTGCATCAGTTCAATGCCGTGCAGTTTTTGCGGCTTCGGGGCGGCTGCCCAGTCCTTCGGCCAGTTCCCAGCTTCGTACAATTTTCGGGCAGCAAGTAGCCAGGCAAACAGGCTGCCCTGGCCGCAGCCTAGGTCCAGGTAGCGGCCTTCGGAGGGGAACAGGCCGCGCTTGAGGATTTCACGGAAAATACTGTCGGAAGACAGCTTGCCACGTGAGTAGTGGTAGGCGAAATGTCCGCCGGTTCGGAAAGGGCTGCTTGCTTCGTCGAGCAGGGTTCTCAGGAAACGCTTGGTCATGATGTGGCGTCGTTCAGCGTGACAGGGTTGAGTTGTTTTTCGCGCAGCGCGGCGAGCAGGCGGGGCAAGACGGCGAGGATAACCGGCCGGCCATCCGCCATGCGGGCGGCGTGGCCATCGTGCAT
Source organism: Betaproteobacteria bacterium (assembly GCA_028868235.1). Classification (GTDB taxonomy): domain Bacteria; phylum Pseudomonadota; class Gammaproteobacteria; order Burkholderiales; family Rhodocyclaceae; genus Azonexus. The sequence continues at coordinate 3,644 of JAGWUW010000009.1, forward strand.
GAGCAGGATGTCGCCCGGGCCGAGGTCGCGGGTCAGTCGGTCGAAAACCGTGTCCGGGTCGCCACAGCGGGTGTCGTAGGGGCGGCGCGTCCAGGCGGCTAGCTTGATGCCGAGCTGGTGCAGCACCGGGTCGAGGAAAGGGTTGCGCAGGCCGGCGGTGGCGCGGAAATAGCGCGGCGTCCGACCGGTGATTTCGGCTAGGGTGGCTTGCCCAGCGGCGATATCAGCCCGCATGCGGCTCGGGCCGAAGAGGGCGAAGGCCTTGGAATGACTGTCGCCGTGGTTTTCGACTTGATGGCCGCGGATGACGATTTCACGGCATAGCGCCGGGTTTTCTCGGGCTCGCCAGCCGATGCAGAAAAAGGTTGCTTTGGCGCCGGCTGCATCGAGTAGGTCGAGTACCTGCGGTGTGACTTCGGGGTCTGGGCCGTCGTCGATGGTGATTGCCACCTCGCGGTGTGCAACGGCAGCAGGCGCCAGGCAGGTGAGATTAGGACCAAGCAGCGTCGAACGTGGCAACAGGCCGGCGGTGGTGATCACCGCATGGTTGATAAGCAGGGAACCGAGCGCCCAAGGCCAGGCGGCTGGCATGAGCAGGCAGCCGAGGGCGGCGCCGGCGTGGATGGCCAGCGTGGCTTGGATGGCGGGAGTCGGTTTCCAGGGTGTCGGCATGGTCAGGCGGTAAAGTGGCCGCGTTCGAGAAAATGTTCCCACAAATGACACCAGGCCGGCCAGTCATGTTCGCCGGCCACGACGTCACGGGTAGCGATCGGGAAGCGCTCGGCAATGGCCTGCATGCCGGCGGCGAAACGGTCTTCGCTGCCGTGGCCGACGAAGATTGGGAAGTCGGCTGGCGGAGCCTTGAGCCAGCGGTAAACGCGATATTCGGGATCGCTTAGTTCGTCGGCTGTCGGTTCCCAGGCATCGAGGCCACCAGCCTGGGTGATGGTGTTGGTGGTTAACCGGCTACCTGGATACGGCGCGATTAGGCACAGGCCATCGACGGTACCGGGATAGTCGGCGTTCAGGCTCAGGGCTAGCAGTCCGCCGAGTGAGATGCCGCCGAGCCAGACGCGACGGTAATCCCGGCGAGCCGGGAGAAGGATTTGTTCGAGAATGCCCGGAATCGCTTCGCCGACCGAAATAGCATCAAGGCCGAGATCGACGGCCATCAGGTCGAGTGCCAGTCCGCGTTGGGCAACGCGAGGAAAGAAGTGCTCGGCGTAGTGCTCAGGTGTCATGTAGGCGCCGGGAAGCAGGACAAGCAACGAGTCGGCGCCGCCTTTGCAGGATAAGCTACGCAGACTCATGCCGTGGTTCCACGTGAAACGACAGCGCTCACGTCGCCCTCTTGCTGACGAAACAGGCGGCCAGCAGCAATGCGAGTACCGCGCCCGGGCCGACCGTGATGCCAATGGCATAGAGCACCGGGACATTGGATAAGGCCAGGGTGCCGAAGCCGATCGCAGTGGTCAGGTTGGCCACCACCATCGAAACCAGTGTTGTGTCGTCTAGCTCCGTCGCGCCGCTCTGGTCGAAAAACAGCACGTAATTAGAGCCGACAGCAACAATGAGCAGCATGCCGATCAGGTGCAGCAGATGCAGTTGTTGGCCGGCTAGATGTAGGCTGGCAATAACCAGCACGACGGCGATAAGCAGTGGAAGTAGCACGATGCCCAGGCGTCGGGCCGAACGCAGGGTGATGGCGAGCAGGCCGACGATGGCAACAAAACCGGCCAGTGAGAGCAGAGTCGCTTCGTGCAGGTAGTCGTTATACAGCGTGTCGAATTCGTTCTTCATGTCGACAAACAGAGCACCGGAGCCAGCCAGTGCGGTACGTACCGGTTCGATGGCGATATCGACACCTTTGTCGCCACCGGGGGGACGCAGCGGCAGCAGCACGCTCCAGCTATTCGGACGTTGCAGAAGCAGCGAATCGACAGCTAGCGCAAGACCGGTGCCGTTTAGCGATTCACGGCTGACGCGGCCCTCTGTACGAGCTGTTTCGACATCGGCGAGGAATCCCCCAAGCTTATTGGGGGCCAGGGGTGAGTCGGCAAGCGCAGTCTGCAGGCGCTTCAGCAGTTCGGAAGGTTCCGGCAATGCAGCGCGACGGCTGGCTTGCATGGCCTGGCTAGGCAGGAAACGGGCCGGGCTATCGTAGCCGCCGATGACCCCCGCGGCGATCAAGGCATCGAGTTTCTTTCCTGCCCGCTCGGCGGCCTGTAGCGCAGCTTCGCGGTCAGGGGCACTGATTACGGCCATATAGCGGGCATCGGGAGCTGAGATGTCGGCACGTAGCGCCTGGTCGATCGCACCATCGGCGGCGCTGACCGTACTCAGGGCTGACAGGTTGGGGTGCCATAGATGATCGCGATTGATCATGAGCATCGTGGAGGCTGCCAGCGCTAGTACCAGTATCGGCCAGCGCAGACGTTGCAAGAAAACGACAGCGCACTTGAGTCGAGGGCCTATGTGGCTGAGGTCACGCATGGCGAAGCGCCTGTTGGCCAGTGGTGGCAGGATGAAACGGGTGACCAGCGCAGCGGCGATGACACCGCTCAGTGAGTAGAGGCCGAGTTGGGCAAGGCCGGGGAAGCCGGAGAACAGCAGTGCCGCGAAGCCGCAAGTCGATGTCAGCACGCCAAGCCGGATGGTTGGCCAGAAACGTGCTCGCCATTGATCGACGCCAAGGCGGCTGGATTGTACAAAATAGTAGATTGAGTAATCGACGGCTTCGCCGATCAGTGCCGAACCGAAACCCACGGTAATCCCGAAAACCGTCCCGTAGGCCAGGCTGACAGCAACGACGCCAGCTAGCGCACCGCTGACTACCGGTAGCAGGCCGAGGCTCATCAGGCGCACCGAACGATAGACGAAGAACAGGACGGCGACAATGGCCAGGGTGCTGATGGTCGATAACCGGCTGACTTCGCTCTTGATGGTTGCCCGGGACTTGACCGCAAATAGCCCGGGTCCGGAGAGTTGCAGACTCAGCGAGGCACCCGGAACAGTGGCAGTGAATTCGTTGCGGATCAAATCGATGGCCCGTTCCTGTCCGTCAGTGTCGGAGCCGAGTGCTGTCGTCTGGATAAGCAGCATGGCTCGTTCCCCATCGCGTGATGCCCATACCCCGTCGCGGGTGTTAGGCTGAGCTCCGGCATTGAGACTGGAAACCATCTCGACCAGTTCGCCGGTGGGATCGCGCGGCAGCAGGGGTTTCAACATCATGCCAGCTGGCGAGGCGAGGAGGTCGATACTGTTGGCGACCGCCTCCCGTAAACCTTCGACGCTGAAGTGCTCGGGTTTAACAGCTGGGCTGAGCAGATAACGATGCGTGAAGAGGAAGTCGCGGTCAGCGTTCATGCTGCCGGCTTCGCCATTCTGTATCGCGACGAATTCGGGCAGTTTTTCCAGTCGGCTGCGCAAGGTGCGGGAAGCCTTGGCCCGCTGAGCCGAATCGCCGCCGGAAATGGCGACCATGAGCAGGCGCGAGACAACCCCTTCCTTCAGCTGGTCGACTAGCACCTGTTGTTCGGCGCTCGGTTTGGCGGGCAGAAAAAAGGACATGTCCGCCGAGAAGCGGCTGTTCCAAACGACAAACACCCCGGCCAGCATGGCCAGTAGCCAGATAGCGAGGGCACGACCTGCCTCGCGGGTCATTTGGCCTCGACCGGGTCGATGTTCAAGACCACACGATCACCGTCGGCCTGCAGGTATTCGATGACGCGCACCTGGTTCTTGCTGCCGCTAACAGTGATGCGCAGGACCATGCTGGCGATTTTCTGGTCGCTGGGCAATAGAGTAAGCACCCACTTGTCACTATTCCCGGATAGATACAGCGCGTAATTTTTCTCCAACGCCGCCCGGTTACCGGACAAGGTGCCGCGGATGCTATCTACGAAGGCCATGGCTTCGGGTTGGTTAGCCAGATTGATCGAAAGTTTCTGCTTGTCGCGTTCGATGGACACGATGTCCTTGTCGAGAAGCAGGGTTTCAACTTTTGGAGTCAGCGTTCGCTTTTCAAGACGGTCCGGTGCCGTATAGGTCATTTCACCGGTCGATATGACCGGCTTGTCGAGGATGGAGAGGTATTTCTTCTCGACGAATTTAGCCTTGCCACCCTTGTGTTTGGCTAGATCGTCCATGAGTTGGCCGATGTCGAAGGCGGCACTGGCCGGTAGCGCGATAGCGAGTAGCAGAAGGCTGCCAAGGAGACGTTTGATCATTTTTTCTGCCAGAAATCGAAGAAATTAAACCAGTTGTATGGAGCCAAGTGGCAATAGTGCGTCAGACGATCGGCATAATGCTGCATGGCAGCGCGGATCGCCGTATCGCGCTCGTCGCGCGGAGTATGTGAAAAATCAGCCAGCGGCTCAAAGTGCAGCTGATAGCGGTTTCCCCCCAGATAAAGTCCGGTCATGAAGAAAACCGGGCGGCGCAGCATGGCAGCCATGCGCCAGGGGCCGAGCGGAAACGGGGCCTTTTCGCCGAGGAAATTGCACTCGACAGTGGCGTCGTCGCTCAGACTGCGGTCAGCCAACATGCCCACCACGTAACCAGCATCGAGTTTGTCTCGAGCCTGCAGCATCGAGTCCATACGCCCGAGCGGGATGATGTCCTGGCCGGCGACAGGGTTGATCGCTTCCAGTGTGGAATTGATCTTTCGGGCGTTTTCCTCATACATCAGCATGGCTACTTTGAGCCCCTCCCTGCCCCGTCCAACGGCACGCAGGACTTCGAAACTACCTAGGTGGGCGCCGATGAGCAGGGCGCCGGGGTGGGTTTGCGCCGCTTGATTCACCGCTTCTGCGCCGATCACCTCGATATCGAAAAGCTCAAAACGGTCGTTGAGCAGGTAGATCCGGTCGTGGATAGTGCTGGCGAAGCTAAACACATGGCGAAAGCCATCCGACCATTCGGCCCAGCGATCCAGCGCTCGGTGCAGATAAGCACGGCTGAAGCGACGGGCCTTGGGCGCGAACAGCACGAAATAGGCAGCAATGCCGTAGAGAACGATGCGCCCAATGGCACGACCGAAAGTCAGTGAAATCCACACCATCAATTTCAGGATGGCGAGGTTGCTGCGCTCCTGTTGACGCAGCCAGTCGGCTTCGGACGGCTTTCCCTCGCTCATGGCGCAGGCGGTGTCAGACTACCGGTAGCCACTTCCCGGTCGACCGCACGTACGGTGAACGTGATGGTTCCGCTGGGTTTTTGGAGTAACGAGAAAGTGAGTGCCTCTTCAGGGCCGACCGGGCTGAAGAATTTGGCGTTGCCGATCTGCCAGTTCAGACCGGAGCGGCATAACAGTTCCTCGGCAAACAGGACAGCACGGTCAAGCAAAACGACGCCGGGTACGATGGGATGACCTGGAAAATGACCGGGAAAAGCCGGATGGTCGGCTGGGACGTTCCAATGAAATTCAGCTTCGGCCATACCCTACTCTTTCGATGTACAGCGCCTGCAGATCGTTACGCGGCAGTTTGCCGGTACTGTTGCGCGGTAGTGTGTCGACCAGTACCAGTGGCCGAGGGAGGAAGATGGCTTCGATTCGTTCGCGCAGGGTGGCGGTAATCTGCCGGGCCGTCAGGCCGGGAGCAACGACGAAGGCAGTCAGCCGGGTGACGCCGTCCGGACCTTCTTCGTCGGGCAGGAAAAAGGCACCATCGACGACACCGGGTACGGCAGTGAGCTGATGGTTCAGGTAGGCCAGCGACGTGCGCTTGCCGGCGATATTGATCAGATCGGCGTGGCGACCGTGGAGTAGGAAGCGGTTTTCGGGTAGTAGTTCGATGACGTCGGACAACGGTACGCGACCTTCGACATGGCCGGCGCAGGCAACTGTCTCTTCGCCGGATTGTTCCAGGCGAACACCGGGCAGCAAAGCCCACGCAGCACCATCGGTGGTACGCCGGCTGGCCAGTTGGCCCGATTCCGTCGAACCGTAGATTTCCAGCATCGGCGCGCCGGTACGGGCTTCGGCCTCGGCAGCCAGCTTCGTCGATAACGGGGCGGTGGCGGAGAGCAGGATGTCGATGGCGGGCAGCTCAACGCCAGCTGCGAGTAGGGCCGACAGATGGAAAGGTGTGGTGACCAGCAGGCGTGGCTGTGGGACAGCGGCCAGCGCAGCAGCGATGTCCTGCGGGTAGAAAGGCTTGCCGGCCCAGAAGGGGCAGCCGCCATGCAGGGCAAGTAGGAAGGTCGATTCGAATCCGTAGCTGTGCTGCACCGGCACCGTGCCGACCAGTACGTGCGGATTGAGGTCCAGTCCCAAGGCGATGGCTTCGGCCCGACCATTTTGCGCCAATTTTCCCCACGTCTTGCGCTGCGCCTGCGGCAGGCCGGTCGAGCCAGAGGTGAACAGAATAGCGGCTAATTGATTGACTGGGATGTGCGGAATACACGCACTGGGAGTGGTTTTACCGGTGCTGGCGAGGTTCGGGAACTCGAAGCGTGGCAGGTCCTGCGTGTCAGTCGCGCCATCGCACAGAGCGACGAGATCGGGATATTCGTCTAGCAGGCGACGGAAGGTTTCCGGCGATTGTGAAGATGGTTGCAGGCTGGTCATCCCGCGTAGTAGGCCGGCGGCGAAACCGACGGCGAAGCGGTACCGGTCGTGGCACAGGTTGAGCAGATAACCAGCAGCCGGCAACTGTTCGGCGAGTGCGTGGACGTCGGCCAGATAACCGTTGACACTGATCGGGCCATCCTGACGCCAGGCGAAGATGGCGTTGAGGTCGCCATGGGCGAGCAGTGGCATGGCGCTCATGATGGATTCCCCGGCGGGGTTTGCTTGCCGTGCATGCGGTAGGCCCGGACAACCTGGGCAATGCTCGGCCGTTCCTCGGGCGGCAGGGCACACAGTCGCCAGATGTGCTCGGCTATGAACATGCCGACGAGCAGCGGTAACGACAGCAGGTTGGCGAAAACTGACCAGGCTGAGTGCGGGGCCAATAGCCAGAGGATGGTCGAAATCAGCGCATTGGACAGAAAAAAGAGCGTCCACGCCACGGTGGCGTGTCGGGTATAGCGCCTTTTCCGCTCGGAAATCTCACCGTAATAAACTGCACGCGCCAACTGGGTGATCAATGCTTCGCCACCGCCGAGGAGGCTGCGTCCGAACAGGGTTGCGAGCGCCAGATTGGTCCCGATGTGCTGGATGAAAAAGAGCAGCGGGACGTTCTGGCGCAAGGTCGGCCACAGCCAGATCAGGATGCCGAGTAGCAGCAGGTTGCCACCGCCGGCGAGCAGTGGGTGGCGGGTCCGCCAGAGGAGCAGGCCGACCGCCGTCATGATTGGTGAAACCCCCAGCAACACCGACAGATCGGGTGAGTTGTTGCCGGAAGAGCCGTAGTGAGCGAGGAGTGCCCAGGCGACAAGAAAAGCGACCACGGCCAGGCCGCGTAGCAGCTGGGCCGGGCGTACGCTCATTTGCTTCGCTGGGTGGCGATGTAGGTGGTCAGGGCGCGTAGCGACGAGAAGATGCGGACGTTGTCTTCATTGTCCGATTTCAGTTGGAAGCCGTATTTCTTGGAGATGACCAAGGCGATCTCAAGTACGTCAATTGAGTCGAGGCCGAGCCCATCACCAAACAGCGGTGCGTCTGGTTCGATTTCGTCCGGGCCGATATCGAGATTAAGTGCTGATACGATCAACTCGGCGACTTCCGGCAACAGGGTTTCAATGGCTGCTTGCGACATGACGGGACTTCCGGAGATTTACGGGGTGATGGCGCGGAAAGCGAGGACCGCATTGCTGCCACCAAAGGCGAATGAGTTGGACAACGCGGTGCGTAGCGTTTGCCGGCGACCTGTGGTCACGTGATTGACGCCGGCGCAGGCCGGATCAAGGTTGTCCAGCAGATTGGCCGTCGGCGGGATGTACTGCTCACGTAGTGCAAGTACTGTGGTAATCGCTTCGATGGCCCCGGCGGCTCCAAGCAGGTGGCCGTGCATCGACTTGGTCGCACTGACAGGCAGTTGCCCGGCGCGTTCGCCGAACACCGCCTTTAGGGCGCCGACCTCGACTGGATCACCCTCGGCCGTGGCCGTGCCGTGGGCGTTGATGTAGTCGATCTCGTCTGGAGTCAGGCCGGCATCGGCCAAGGTCAAATTGAGAGCGCGGACCTGACCTTCGACTTCCGGACGTACGAGATGGCTGTGATCGCAGCTTGTGCCGTAACCGAGCATTTCGCCGTGGATGCGCGCGCCACGTGCGACAGCGTGCTCCCAGTCCTCGAGGATCAGGGCGGCACCCCCCTCGCCCAGTACCAGGCCGCGACGATCTGTAGCAAAGGGACGACAGGCGAAGGGGGAGGTATCGGCATCGCCAGGGGCCATGACACGCAGGGCTTCCCAGGCGCGGGCAACGCCGTAAGCCTGTGGCACGTCGGAACCGCCGGTGACCATGATCGTCGCTTCACCCGATCGCACGCGGCGGAAAGCCTCCCCGATGGCGATGGCCGAAGAGGCACAGGCCACGGTGTGGCTCATGCTGATGCCGCCGAGGCCAAGCTGAATCGAGATATGGGCATTGGCGGCATTATTCATACCGAGTACGACGGCCAGGGGAGACAGGCGTTCGCGGCCCTTCTGCCACAGTTCGCGGTAACCCTTTTCATAGGCCAGCGTGCCGCCCAGCGCAGTACCCCAGGAGACGCCCCAGCTATCGCGCGAATCGCCTTCTGCCTTGCGCGGCAGGCCGGCATCGTCCCAGGCGCCGAAGGCGGCAGCCATGCCGAGCTGGGCAAAACGATCCATCATCGAGGCCAGCGGTTTGCCGAGAACGGCATCGGGGTCGAAATCGGGGCAACTGACGAAGGGAATGGACAGCGGACGCGGCAGATCGTCGGTCAGTAAGTAGCGGATTGCCGATTCGCCGGCACTCAGGCGGGCAAAAAAATTGGCGAGATCGCCGCCATAAGGACTGACCAGCCCGAGGCCAGTGATCGCAACCCGCCGCTGGCTCATGGCTCAGCTCTTCTGGTTGGCGATCAGCCCATCCATAAGCGACACCATTTCGCTAACGGTCTGGGGGGTCTTCAGGTCGCTGGAAAGCTTGATGTTGAAGCGATCTTCGAATTCGAACATCAATTCAAGCATCATCAGGGAGTCGACACCGAGGTCAGCCAACGGCGCTTCCGGCACGACGGTGTCCGGTTCGACGCCAAGGCGGTCTTTGAGAAATTCGCGAATCAGGCCGATGGAATCCATAGGTTGGCAATTTTAGCTGAAACCCCATGTTTTCCAAAGACTTGCCTGGGTTGTGTTGCGTATCGGCGACGAATCTGCTCGGCGGAAGTCCGATTTGTTACCATGTCGCCGCCCTTATCCCCTTTCCCTCAGCCGCCGAGCCTTCGATGCAACTATTTCGCGAATCGCCCTGGTATCGACAGATAGTCGCCCGGATGACTACCCTATGGCCGCTCAAGGCCCTGGGTACGGCCGCGTTCATGATGCTTTTTTTCTGGGCCTATTTCGCTGTTTTGCGCAATCCGCTGTCGCCTGTCACGGTGATGCCTCTGACCTGGCTCGATATAGCAATTCCTGTCACCTCGCTGGCCTTTCCGTTCTATGCATCGCTGTGGGTTTATGCGTCACTACCGGTCGCTTTTCTGAAGGACATGCGGCACATGCTTCTTTTCGGCGCATGGATGGCGGCGATGTGCCTCCTTTGCCTGGCCATATTCTGGCTTCTACCGACCGGCGTACCTCCAACCGGTATCGATTGGCGGCTGTATCCGGATATGGCCGTCATCAAGGACGTCGATACCGGGGGTAACGCTTGTCCGTCATTGCACGTCGCCTCGGCGGTGTTTGCTGCCGTCTGGCTGGCACGAATCTTTGGACAGGTGGGCGCGCCGTCCGTTGTACGTTGGTTGAACTGCCTGCAGTGTCTGGCCATTCTGTGGTCCACCATCGCTACGCGTCAGCACGTGGTGCTGGATGTGTTGGCTGGGGCGACTGTAGGCCTGGTTTTTGCCGTTCTTGGCCTGCGCCACGCGGTACGTAGTTCTCCGCTGCGGGAAATCTAGCCGGCGATGCCAGTTTTTTGCAGTGTTTTGGCGAATTGCGCAACGTCCTGAAAGCCGACGACGCGCACGGATCTGATTTCCCGCCCCTTGGGGTCGAAGAAAATGATGCCCGGCGGGCCGAACAAGCCGAAGCGAGCCAACAAAGCCTTGTCGTCAGCCGAATTGGCTGTTACATCAGCCTGCAGCAAGGTGTAGCCGGCTAACTGGGCCTGAATTGAGCGGTCCGCGAAGGTAAATTTCTCCATTTCCTTGCATGACACACACCAGTCGGCATAGAAATCCAGCATGACAGGTTTTCTGGCAGCAGCTACCTTGGCGTCCAACTCGGCGACCGACACCACTCGCTCGAAAGGTAAGTGTTTTGCCTCGGCGGCGGCAGCCGTACCACGTAGTCCAGCCAGCGGTTGCAGCGGATCGCGACTGCCGGAGAGGGCTCCGATCAACAGTGCCGCTCCGGTGAGCAACATGACGATGCCGATGCCTTTCCAGAAACGTTGCCAGCCCTTGGCATATGGCGGCAGTGGATCGAGGGCGTGCAGGTAGATGGCCGGTACGATGAGTAGCAAGGCTAAGGCGAGCATGGTGGCGACCGGCGGCATGACGGGCGAGACCAGCCAGACAGCGGTGGCAAGCAGCAGGACGCCGAATGTCTTCTTGACGCCCTCCATCCACGGTCCGGTCTTGGGTAGTAGCGAACCGCCGGCTACGCCGACGGCAATAAGCGGCGCGCCCATGCCCAGCGCCATGACGAAAAGCGCGGTGCCGCCGAGTATCGCATCGCCGGTCTGGCCGATGTAGAGCAACGCTCCGGCCAATGGTGCCGCAACGCAGGGGCCGACGATCAACGCCGACAGCGCGCCCATCAGGAAGACGCCGATGCCGCGTCCGCCCTGCAGGTGGCCGGATTCTTCCGATAGCTTGCTTTGGAGCGCCGTCGGCAGTTGCAGTTCGTAGAAGCCGAACATCGAGAAGGAAAGTACGACGAAGACCAGTGCAAAACCGCCGAGTACCCAAGCGTTCTGTAAGGCGCTGGAGATCAGCGTACCGGTCATGCCGGCCGCGATGCCGGCGGCAGCGTAAGTGACCGCCATCCCCAGTACGTAGGCCAGCGACAGGGCGAAGCCACGAGCATGCGAGGCCTTATGCCCTTGACCGGCAATGATGCCGGACAGAATGGGAATCATTGGGAAAACGCAGGGCGTCAGCGAGAGGCCGAGGCCAGCGACAAAGAAAAAGGCGAGAATGGCCCAGAAACCGGCATTCTTCAGCGTGGCGGCGATCATGCCGCTTTCGTCGCCCTCTCCTGCCGCGGACGACGCAGCGGAATTCGGCGTGGTGACCGGATCGGGCAGCGTGACGCTGAGCAGCTGGGTTTGCGGCGGATAGCAGACGCCGGCATCGGCACAGCCCTGGCCGGTGACCTTGAGATTCAATGCCAGCGGACCAGAGGCATTGCGTTCGACAGGCACGCGAATGGCGACCGACTTGTAATAGACCTCGACCTTGCCGAAGTTGTCGTCGTTCTTTTCCTTGCCTTTGGGATAGATGGCCGTACCGAGCGTGACGGTATCGCCATCGACAGCAAAGCGGAACTTATCGCGGTAGAGGTAGTAACCCTTAGCGATCTCATAACTGACCTCGATGGTCTGGCTGTCGAGGGCGCGCACGGATGGCTTGAAGGCAACTGAGGGATCTAGGAATTCGTCGGCGTGGGCGAGCGAAATGAGCAAGGAGAAGAGGAAAAGCAGTATACGCATGGTCATTAGAGCGTTTCGGTCGCTACCCAGTTCAGATAGGCCGGTAGGCCGCAGGCGATGGGGAGGGCGATGATTTCCGGCACGTCATAGGGGTGCAGCGCCTTGATGCGGGCTTCCAGCGCCGGGTAATTTCGGGTGGTTGCCTTGATCAGCAGCGGAATCTCGGTGGCCGATTCGACACCGCCCTGCCAACGGTAGATGGATTGCACGCGGGGCAGGATGGTCACGCAGGCAGCGAGCTTTTCCTCGACGACGGCCAGCGCGATGGCGTTGGCGGCTTCCTCATCGGGGCAGTTGGTGATGACGAGCAGGGTTTCCATTAACGGATTCTACTTGAGTAAGCGTCGGCGGGTTATTTGGAGGGCGATGGCGAAGGCTATGCTGGCGGTCACCAATAGCGCCATGATGTGAATCAGGGCGTCGGCTGGCACTTCTCCTGCCAGCAAGGGACGGACCAAGGCTACGCCTTGCGCCAGCGGCAACCAGCTGCCGATCGCCGCCAGCCAGCCAGGCAACTGCGCGGTGGGGAAGAAGACGCCGGAAATCAGCGTCATCGGTGTGATGAACAATGTGAAGTAGTACATGAAGAAATCGTAGGACGGGGCAAGCGCGTTCCAGATCAGGCCCAAGGCGGCGAAAGCTAGTCCGGTCAGCACGACGGCTGGTAGCGCCCAGAACATCATCGGCCCATGGGTCAGCCCCATGCCGGTGATGACGACGAGAATGGCGGCGCCGGAGAATAGCGACTTGGTCGCAGCCCAGAATAACTCGCCAGCCACCACATCGGTCAGACCAAGCGGGGTGTTGAGAATGGCATCCCATGTCTTCTGGACGTGCATGCGGGAAAAAGCCGAATACAGCGCTTCAAAGGTGGCGGCATTCATGGTTGAGGCACAGACGGTGCCGGCGGCCAGGAAAGCGACGTAGGGACGACCCTCGATGTTCGGCAGCATAGCGCCTAGGCCATAGCCCAGACCAAGCATGTAGATCAGCGGGTCGGCCAGGTTGCCAAGAATGGACGGCAAGGCCAGCTTGCGCCAGACGAGGAAATTGCGCCGCCACACCGGCAGGAAGCCGAGCCGGGTAAGGTGAGAGAGGGAAAGCGTGACGCTCATGGCGGCAGTAGATGTGGCGAATTGGGATCGAGCAGCCATTTTAGAACTTCTTTGGCCTCGGCTGTTTCCGACATCTGCCTTGTGCCTAATGCCAAGCTCGGTAGGCGACGGCGGTGCGCTTTGCTGGCAAACTATGCCGGCATAGGGTTCGAACGGCTCTCAGGAGATGGAAATGGGACTGAAAACTACTCCCCGGGCGGTATTGATCGATCTGGCCGGCGTGCTGCATACCGGCGACCAAGCCCTGCCCGGTGCAGTCCTGGCGCTGAATTGCCTGCGCGCATCCGGCCTTCGGCTGCGCTTTCTGACCAACACCACGCGCACACCCAGTCCACAGCTATTTGCCAAGTTGCAGCGCATGGGATTCACACTGGCAGCGGCCGAAATCCAGACGGCCGCACTCGCCGCCCGTACCTTGGTCTGCCGTCGAGGCTTGCGGCCGCTGTGGCTGGTCCATCCGGACATCGCTGGGGAGATGGGCGACAGCGACCCCGATCCGAACGTTGTGGTCCTCGGCGACATGGGAACGCATTACACCTATGCCATCCTTAACCAGGCGTTCCGGCTGGTGATGCAGGGCCTGCCCCTGATGGCGATGGCTCGCAACCGCTATTTCATGGAGGCGGATGGCTTGTCGCTCGATATGGGGGCTTTCGTGTCCGGTCTCGAGTATTCAAGTGGGGTCCAGGCTGAGATCACTGGCAAACCGGCACCAGCCTTTTTTGCCGCGGCCTTGGCGGAACTGGGTGTGACTGCAGCCGAGGCGGTCTTGATCGGCGATGACCTGAGCGACGATATTGGTGGCGCTCAAGCCGTCGGTATTCCCGGCATCTTGGTACGGACCGGGAAATTCCGGGCCGGCGACGATGCCCAGCCGGACATCCAGCCAGCCATGGTGGTCGACGACTTCGCTGCTGCAGTCAGCGCCTTAATTGGATGAAATCCGTGGCGGATCCGGAGTTTAGTCGCGCAGTTCGCGACCAGTTAGCTTGATGAAGACGTCTTCCAGATTAGATGCACGGTGCACGTAGCGCAAGCCATCGGCTTCGGCCAACCGGGCAAGCAGTGGCCGCGGGTCGCGACAGTAGAAAAACGCCGTTTCACCGCTGGTTTCGACACGCTCGCATAAGGAACGATAGCGTTCGACAAAGGGGGCCAACTGGCCTCGTGTTTCGTCGAAGACCTCGATTACCTGCGGTTCGATGTGCTCCACGATCAGTGCGCGTGGGCTGCCTTCGGCGATTTTGCGGCCGTGGTCGATGACGATCAGCGTGTCGCAAAGGCGTTCCGCTTCGTCCATGAAATGAGTGGTCAGGATCAGTGTCTTGCCGGCCGCCTTGAGCTGCTTCAACCTGTCCCAGATCAGGTGGCGGGCCTGTGGGTCGAGGCCGGTAGTTGGTTCGTCGAGAAAGACGATAGCCGGATCGTTGACCAGTGCCCGAGCCAAGGTCAGCCGGCGCTTCATGCCGCCGGATAGCGTTGCAATGCGGGCATCGGCCTTGCTCGCCAGGCCGGCAAAGTCGAGCAATTGCGGGATGCGGTTGCGGATGTCGATATCCCGCATGCCGAAATAGCGGCCGAAGACCAGCAGATTCTCGGCGCAGGTGAAGTCGGGATCGAGATTGTCGAACTGCGGCACGACGCCGACCCGCGCCCTTGCCTGCTGGGCGTCGACCGGAATGGTACAGCCGTTGAGTTCGATTCGGCCACTGTTGGGGGCCGTCAGACCCAGGCAGAGGCGCAGCGTGGTCGTCTTGCCTGCCCCGTTCGGGCCCAGCAGGCCGAAGCAGGTGCCGGTTTCGACGGCGAACGACAAGCCGGCGATCACTTCCTGATCGCCGTAAGTCTTGCGCAGCTCGCAGGCGCTTAGTGTCGCCACGCCCGGGTAATGATGTCGCGGATGACGTGCAGCCGGCGATGGAAGAAATGGTCGGCGCCGGGTACCACGACGACCGGTAGGTCGAGTGGCAGGGCCCATTGGAAGACGTTGCTCAACGGCACCAGCGTGTCGTCCGAGCCGTGGATGACGATGGTGTCGTGCGGCACGGCTTCGGTGTCGTAATGGCGGGTACTTTCGACGTAGCCGGCGGCGGTGCCGACCAAGACCAAGCGCTGCGCCGGATGGCCAGCTTCCAAGAGTCGCTTGGCGACGCGGGTCTGGCAATAGGCGCCGAACGAGAAACCGGCCAGCACGACCGGGATGTCGCCGCAGCGGCACTTGGCATCTGCCAGTACGGCGAGTAGATCGTCGGTTTCGCCGCGGCCTTCGTCATGCACCCCCTCGGTTTCGCCGACCCCGCGAAAATTGGGGCGGAAGGCCGCGTAGCCCAGGCCGACGAAGCAGCGGGCCAAAGTGTAGGCGACCTTGTTGGTGTTGGCACCACCGCCGAGCGGATGTGGGTGGGCAATCAGTGCGATGCCTTTTGGGGCATCCGGGCGTTCCATCAGGACCTCGATCTTGCCGGCCGGGCCGTCGATCAGGATTTTCTCTTCAGGTGCTTTCATGGCATCAGATCTTCAAACGTTCGACGATCTTGCCGCCGATCAGGTGTTCTTGAATGATTTCCTCGACGTCTTCTTTGTCGACATAGGTATACCAAACCGCTTCCGGATAGACGACCATGACCGGGCCGTTGTCGCAGCGGTCTAGGCAACCGGCCTTATTGATTCGCACCTTGCCCTCCCCCTTCATCCTGAGCTGACCAATGCGATCCTTGGCGTAAGCCTGCATTTCGCTGGCGCCCAAGGCGTTGCAGCAAGTCTCGCCGGGTTCGCGCTGGTTGCAGCAAAAAAAGACGTGGTGTTTGAAATAGCTCATGCGATTCTCCTATACAGAACCGCATTATAAGGGGCGGCGTTTCACGTGGGACGCCTACCCGAAATTGCCGACAGCGGCCGGGACGCCGCGCCGCTGTCGGACCTGATGCAACCTATAGTGACAGTGCGGAGAGTGCCTGCATGCCCTGTTCGATATTGCGTTTTGCAGCGCCTTCGACAGCCAGACGCAAGCGGGTGACGGCAGCGGCGGCATCGCTGAAGGTGGCCGTACTTGAAGATTCAATGCTTCTCTTCATGACAACGCTTTTGTCGGATTGTTTGATGAGCACCCAGGTTGCTTCCATATTGACCGTGAAAGTTAGGCCGAAAACCGGTTTATCGAGCTTCACAATGCTGACCGCCAGATCGTAATCGGCATCTTTCCCTTGTACAACCGACTTGAACACCTTGGTCTTGATGATCGATTCCTCGATGGCCGCCTTCAAATCCCCATCGGCGATATTGGAGCTATCCATGGCTGTCGTTTCGGCACCGCCGCCAGTACGTACGGCGATAGTGCGGTCATGCTGTTGGGCAATCTGGACATCGGAGGCCACCATCGCTTCCCGGTTAGCCGAAGAGGCGCAGCCAGAAAGTCCGACGATAACCAATATGGAGCCGGCGATGGTAAGAGCGTTACGAACG
>JAGWUW010000258.1 GCA_028868235.1 Betaproteobacteria bacterium
AACGACAAAGACAAAATCCGTCGTCCTTATGCCCGCGTGGAGGCTGAATATGGCCGCCGCACCGTTTTTCTCGCGACGGTGAACCAGTCTGATTATTTGGTCGATGCCACCGGCAACTCGCGCTGGTGGACGATCCCGGTCGTCGAGATCGACTACAATCACAACATCAATATGCAGCAAGTCTGGGCTCAACTGGCTGACCGTTTCGAAGCCGGTGATCAGTGGTGGTTGACCCCTAAAGAGGAGCTGCAGCTCGCTGAGTGGAACGCCCGGCATCGCAGCTTCAGCATGGTCGAAGACATGCTCTCCGTCGTCGTCGATTGGGATCTGAGCTACTCCTGCGAAAGCAAGCAGCTGACCCCTACAGAGCTGCTTGTTTGTGCGGGAATCGATCGCCCGACCAACCCGCAGGCGAAGGAATGTGCCGCGATCCTTCGTGAACGGCTCGGTGAACCCAAGCGCATCAACGGCAGAATGAAGTGGCGCGTTCCGCTTCGGCCCGAGGGGCAACGGGGCGGTCAGGACCCAGAGCCATCACCTGGACCTACCAAGCCGCCGAGGAAGTTCGACTAGATCAGGTGGGAGGGCGGCTCCTCAAGTTGCCACCGGGTGCCGCCCCCTCCCCCAATCGACCAGCCTTGGCTCTCCACCGGCCACCGCTGACCCGCGCCGTCCCCGCGTTGCCGATTTCAGAACCACCCAGCGCCGGGGCGGCCCTCGCCCGACCCTCACCACCACACCGCGCGCGGCCACTCACCGCGCTCAGCAACTCAACTCACCTTCACGAAGGAATCTCAAATGCCCAAAGTTAAACTCGACGCCCACGTTTGCCTTATCGCTACATGCAGGCCCGGCAGAAAACGTGACGATCTCTATGACACCGGCACGATCGGCTTCGTGCTCGAATGCCACGAAAACGGGACGAAGACCTACGCCTTCCGCTACCAAGATCAGTACGGCAAGCTCCGCCAGCGACGTATCGCTCCCTATGGCGATATCACCTTCGCCGAAGCTCAGAAGATCGCGCGCAAGTGGCGGGCCGAAGTCATCATGGGCGGCGACCCAGCCGCGCAGAAGGCGGAAAAGAAGGCCATCCTCACTTACAACGAGCTTGCCGATCAGCATCTCGCTTACGTCAAAACTTACTCCCGCAATCCCTCCAACACGGACTCGATCTTGCGCGTACACTTGCGCCCGAAATGGGGCGGGAAACGCCTGGATGAAATCAACACTCCGGAAGTGGCCAAGTGGCTCGGGGAGTTGCGCCATTCGGGCAAGGCACCTGCCTCGGTCGAAAAGATCCGGGTGACTTTCAATCGGTCGTTCGAGCTGGCGCTGCGGTGGCAAACACCGGGCGTGAAGTTCAATCCGGTGAGAGGTATCCAGCGGCCCAAGATCGAAAATGCCCGTGATCGGTTCCTCTCTTCGGCGGAAGCGGCGCGGCTCCTTAAGGCAGCGGACGCGTCCTTGAATCCGCAGCTCGGCAACATCGTAAGGCTGCTACTCTTGACCGGGGCACGCAAGCGTGAGCTGCTTGATGCCCGCTGGGAAAACCTCGATATCGAACGTCGGGCGTGGTTCATTTCCACCTCGAAGACAGGCAAGTCCCGCTACGTTCCGCTTAGTCAGGCGGCGCTTGATGTAATCCACAAGCTTGCCCGATTCGAAGGCTGCCCTTGGCTTCTGCCGAATTTGGAAACGCGCAGGCCCTACACGGATATCAAGCACCCTTGGGAAACCGCTAGGGCTGCGGCTGGCCTAGATGGTCTGCATATTCATGATCTGCGTCACTCTGCGGCGAGCTTCATGATCAACGCCGGTATCGACCTGTTCGCAGTCGGCAAAGTGCTCGGTCACGCCGATCACCAGTCCACTATGCGCTACGCTCACCTTGCGAACGACACGCTGCTTGCCGCCGTCGAGGCGGGGGCGGCTAAGATGCACCTCTGACACCTTTACCCCTCTCGGTCCCTCAATGGGGCTGGGAGGGGCATTTTTCATTCACCCATATTTTTTGGAGCAAGTTACTATGACCATCTCGAAACCCGCCTTGAAGTGGGTCACCATACTGAGCTGGCACCGGGCCGAGCTGGTAGGGTTTACCCATCTTCGAGGTCTGTTCCGTGCGCGCCTCGACGGTGAAACCATGTTTATCGGCAGGGCTGCCACGCAGGGAAGCGGGCTAAAAGCCAGGCTTGATGCCTATCGCAAGCCCAACGGCACTGGCCGCAATCATTACGCAGGCCGAATGATTTACGAACATCGCGCTGAAATCGATATGCAGATTGCAGAACTGGACCTTCCCCCTTTCGAAATAAATCTGCTGGCTGACAAGATGATCGCTTGTCTTCAGCCCCGATGGAACATGTCGACGGATCGATTCCGTAGCTAGACGAGTGACGCCCCGGATTCATGGTGGGTCCGGGACGTTTCTCATGCTGGGGGTTGGCATACCGCTGTGCGGGTGGCGGCCTTGGTTGCAGCTGTCTATAGGACGTACATGACACGAATTCTTATCCCGTCAGCAGGCCCGTCTACTTGGCAGCAGTTTCTTGCCAAACCTGATAGGCAGTGGGTCACCGGGTTTAGTGCCCGCACGCTCGCTTATTCATGGGAAGCGCAATTAGGCTGGCCGCCAGAGGTTGCCAACATTCTGGAACAGGCATTTGGCCCGACGGAACTCCTGCTAGCAATCCCGGAGCACAAAACGCCGCTTCCCGGTGGACGGCGCGAGAGTCAATCTGATGTATTCGCGATCGGTCGCCACGGTGACGGAGTTGTGGCCTGCACGATCGAGGGCAAGGTCAACGAACCCTTTGGGCCGACCGTAAAGGATCAGATGAGGGACGCTTCGCCCGGTCGGCGCGAACGCTTTGATTACCTGTGCGCCGCGTTGGGCTTGGATAACTGCCCCGAAGACGTACACTATCAGCTATTGCACCGCACGGTTTCCGCCTTGATCGAAGCGCGACGGTTTGCAGCAACCGACGCCGCTATGATTGTGCACTCCTTTTCGCCGGACAAGCGCTGGCTTGCCGCGTTCGAGAGGTTCGTCGGCCTGTTCGGTCACAAAGTGGAGGTTGATAGGACCATCAATATCAAAACTCCTGACGGCAAGCGCCTAGTATTGGGCTGGGCCTGCGGCGACCCTCGGCACCTTGCTGCTTAGCGAATGATCGGGGGCGACCGGTGCAAGAGCGATATCTCGGCGATTCACATGACTTCCTGAAGTACGCGCTGCTTCGCCACCTGAACGCATCGCTTGGTGTACGGCTAGGCATCAATTGGTACCTGACCAAGCCGGAAGTCGTCGATCGCCCCGGCAACAACGACGGCGAAAAGCGGCACCACCTCAAAGGCGGCATTTGGCACACAACAGACCCGGACTTGCTTCAGGGCCTTCGTGGCTTCGAGGATCAGGCGGCGCGCAGCCTCGCCAACATCGCAGCATGGGGCCTGCTTCCGCCCGACACTGCTTACTTCGCCGACGAAGTTTCAGCGATTGATCGGTCGGGTTGGCATCGGCGCAGCCTCGACGCTCTTGCTTCGACCGACCTTGTGTTTCTCGACCCTGACAATGGCTTTGAAGTCCAGTCGATGACGCGGCGCACCGCGCCCAAATACGCACTGTTTAGTGAGGCGCAGCAGCATTTGGCGGCTGGCAGGGTGGTGGTGGCGATTCAGTTTGCGCGGCAGTGCGATCCGGTTGTGCGCGCTCATCTGATCAGGTCAGAGCTTGAAGGTCGTTGCGGCTCGATCGCAAGGCTGCCTGTGGTGCGCGGGCGCGTGGCTCCTAATATCTTGTTCTTCACCCTTGCACCACCATCAGGCTCAAACGCTATCTCAGAAGCGCTGGAGGCGTTTGCGTCGAAGTGTGGGAAGGCAGACCTGATCGCTTAAGGGAGCGTTTCTGGCTTAGCTGCTGAAAGTCACGCAAGCGCTTCGGCCAGAGCTTTCATAAATTATGCATATGCCTCAAAGAGCTATCGTGACATCAATTTATAGCAGCCTGTTCCGTTACAAGGCTCGACCAGATCGAGAGCCGCTTGAGGACTTCCTATCGGAAGCTCTCACGGATTTGCTTATGCGAATGACTGTTCAGGATGTTCGCCGGTTTTTGACCTGGGCTTTCGAGAATTCCGCCGTCAAACCTGACTGGTCCTGTTTGGAGCGAACTCCATTCGAATGGGCTACACAAGTACAGGTGCCCGGAGGAATCGCTGACATTGTGCTGTTCATTGGCGGCAAGC
>JAGWUW010000259.1 GCA_028868235.1 Betaproteobacteria bacterium
CCGAATGCATGTCGCTGACGGCCGAGACAGCAAGTAAAGTGCTTAACAAACCCATGGTGCCGATTGCCCTGGCTCCTACGCAATACGATCCCGCGATGCTAAGACGATGAACGATGAATTTTTTATGCGAGAGGCGCTTTCCCTGGCTCGAGCCGCTGAGTGCCTCGGTGAGGTTCCGGTAGGTGCCATTGTGGTTCGCGAGGGTATCATCGTCGGCCGCGGCTTCAATACGCCGATCGGCGAAAGCGACCCGACAGCCCACGCCGAGATTGCCGCCCTGCGCGATGCAGCGCGTAACCTAGGCAACTATCGTCTGCCCGGCTGCGAATTGTTCGTCACCTTGGAGCCATGTGCCATGTGTGCCGGTGCCATCATGCACTCGCGAATCAGTCGGGTGATTTATGGTGCTCGCGATCCGAAGACCGGGGTACATGGCAGCGTCGTCGATTTGTTCGGGGTCGAGCGGCTGAATCATCATGCCACGGTCAAGGGGGGGGTTCTGGCCGAAGAGTGCAGCACCCTGTTGTCGTCGTTCTTTGCCAGCCGGCGGAAGAAGACACAATGAAACTCCGGGTGTCCGTTGCCAGGCAGTCGCTCCAAGTGATCGACGAATATGGTAGTCGGTTGAGCGAATATTTAGTGTCGACTGCGCTGGCCGGGGTTGGCGAGGTTTCCGGGAGTTTTCAGACACCGCGCGGGTTGCACATCGTTCGTGCCAAGATTGGCGCGGGGCAACCGGAAAATACGGTTTTTGTCCGGCGCCGACCGACCGGTGAAATCTGGACGCCTGAGTTGGGTGAGCAGTTTCCCGGGCGCGACTGGATACTGACCCGTATCCTCTGGCTGTCTGGCTGTGAGCCGGGATGGAACCGCCTGGGTTGCGTCGATACCATGCGTCGCTACATCTACATTCATGGCAGTCCGGATTCTGCTGAAATGGGCGTTCCGGGCTCGCATGGCTGCATCCGGATGCGCAATGCCGACATCCTCGAATTGTTCGACCTGATCCCCTGCTATTCGCCGGTCGAAATCACCGAGGATTGAAGCGGCTGGCCATAGGGGCCGAAGCTTTTCTCATGTATCGTCAACGCACCATCGCGCCGTAGCCAGGCAACGGTCGAGGCGCGCGTGCCATAGGATTCCGACTGGACGAATATGGCCGACAGCAGCCGTTCCCATTCAAGGCTGACGCCGGTGCTGGGCAACTCCTCGTCGGGGATAATTTCGCCGTCGGCCAGCAAGTCGAAAAATGGCTTCATATCGGGTAAGCGGGCCAGTGAACCAGAAAAACGATGGCGAGCCGAGAGCAGTTTTGGCCAAGGACTGTCGAGCAGATGGTTGGACAAGCCGTAGACTCCAGGAGCCAGAGCACGCGGAGCGCCATCGCGGTTGGAACAATAGGTGAGTGATTCACCGTCGGCTAGCAGCAGGTTGAAACCGGAATACTGCGTGTAATCGAGTTGCGTTGCGTACTCACCGGCGCAGAGCTGGGAAGTCAGAAAGTTGCGGGCCAGGAGGCCGCGGGAAAGGGCTCCTTTGGCAGCACCCGGTTCGCGAACGTTCGTTACTGCGGCAAAGCGGCCGGCGTCGGTTATGCCTAGCCACGAACCACCGGCTTCGAGGTCGAGGCCGCCAATAACATGCGGGGCATCCGCCCAGCGGCCTATCGTAGTGCTTGGGCGGGCATAAAACTCGTCACGGTTGGCGGCGACCACCAGGGGATAGTCCGGATGAGCCCGCCAGCCAATGACAATCAGGCACATTGTATGAGGTTATGGATTGACCGCTGCAGCCGTCACTTTGGGGCCATCCAGCGCCCCCAGGCGGACATTACCTGAAAAGTTCGACTGCACCACGGCGAGGGCTTCGTAACCACCGGCGGGAGAGGGGGCAGCCGTCATGACCATGCCGCAGGACTGGTCAGGATTGTCCGGCGAATGCAGGACATCGCCTGCCTTGAGCGCCTGCTGGCTGCTCAGTCGAAACAGGTGGCGCTTTACCTTGCCGAGGTACTGGGTACGAGCAACCACTTCCTGCCCCGGGTAGCAGCCTTTGTGAAAACTGACGCCGCCAATTTTTTCGAAATCGGCCATCTGCGGCACGAACTCTTCCTTGGTGGCTAACGTGACAAGTGGGTAGGCAGCCTGGATATCAAGCCAGCGCCACGCTGCCGTGCCGGCCGGGCGGGCCTTTCGGGTCAGTTTCTGCCACAGGTCGGCCATGGTCGATTCCGGGGCGACGACCACAAAGCGGGAAGCGTCCAGGCGAATGACGGTGGTGTTGCCCTGGTTGTCAGCAGTCATCGGTTCTTGAGGGCAGGGTAGGCCTGACTCGGCCAGCGCTTCTTCTGCTTGCGGCCCGGCGAGGCCGAGCATGATGGTGCTGTCGGTCAAGGCGGCCAGTTTTACCTTGGAGCGCAGAATAAACATTTGCAGGCGTTTCTGGCTTGCTTCCTGCAAATCGGCCGACAGGGCCAGCAGATAACGATCGTTCCGGCGCCAGGCGAGGAAGCTGGCCTGCATGCGTCCCTTCGCCGTGCACCAGCCGGCGTGTTGAGCCTGGTTTTCGCCCAGGTGGTTGATATCGCTGGTGAATTGGCTATGAAGAAACGCCTTGGCATCTTCGCCACTCGCTTCGATCAGGGCCAAATGGGTTAATGGAACGATAACGGTATTTTGCCGGGCGGCCTGCAATTCGCCGGCGGCATCGCCAAAGCTGAGAAGTTCGGTCGAATCGCCGTCAAAAAGACCTTCGGCTGATTCCAGAAAGCTGCGCCAGTGGGGATTCATGGGGGCTCCAGGTGGGGTTTCGGATATTATATCGCTCGTTATAACGTGCTCGTTCCACACGGGCAAGACCTGCTTGTCGCCAACGAGTTCCCGTGCGCTTATTGATCAAGATTTTTCTGGCTGGACTACTGCTGACCGTCATTGGTATCGGCGGTCTTTGGTGGTGGGCGAACCAGCCTTTAGCGCTCCGTACTTCCCCGCTTGATTTTCATATCGCACCAGGCAGTAGCCTGCGCTCGGCCATTACCCAGATGCGGGAGGCTGGTGTTGGCGTAGAGCCAACGCTGCTTGCCTTGCTGGCACGCGCGAACCGGGCCGATACATCGATCAAGGCGGGTAGTTATGCCTTGATCGAGGGCGTGACGCCGCGCCAGTTGCTGGACAAATTGCTCAAGGGCAAGGTTACCCAGGGAGAGTTGACGCTGGTCGAAGGCTGGACCTTTCGGCAATGGCGGGCACGGCTCAACGGCCATCCTGACCTCAGGCACGATGCACTGGGGTTGAGTGAGGCCGAGATAATCCAGCGACTCGGTCTCGGCGTATCCTCACTCGAAGGGCATCTCTTTCCGGATACCTATCTGTTCGACAAGCAGTCTAGCGATCTGGAGCTGCTGGCGCGTGCCTATCGGGCCATGCAGCGTAAGCTGGATACTGAGTGGTCGCAGCGGACGGCTGGTTTACCCTATAAGTCGCCGGAAGAGGCGCTGATCATGGCATCGATCATCGAAAAGGAGACCGGGCGCGAGGCAGATCGCGAGTTGGTCGCCGCCGTGTTCGTTAATCGGCTGCGTCAGGGCATGTTGCTGCAGACCGATCCGACAGTGATCTACGGGCTGGGCGAGCGATTTGACGGCAATCTGCGCAAGCGCGATCTGCAAAGCGACACCCCGTACAATACCTACCTGCGAGCCGGCTTACCGCCGACGCCGATCGCCATGCCAGGTCAGGCTTCCCTTAAGGCAGCGCTGAATCCGGCAGTCAGCGATGTGGTGTACTTCGTCGCCCGTGGCGATGGCAGCAGCGAGTTTTCCCGGACGCTCGACGAACACAACCGGGCGGTCAATAAATATCAGAGAGGTGGGAAGTGAAAGGCAAATTCATCACTTTCGAGGGAATCGATGGGGCAGGGAAGAGCAGCCATGTCGAATGGGTCGCCGAAGCCCTGCGGCAGCGTGGTATTACAGTGCATGTCACGCGTGAGCCGGGTGGGACGGAGTTGGGCGAAAAATTACGCGAATTGCTGCTCAACGAACCGATGCACCTCGAGACCGAAACGCTGTTGATGTTCGCCGCACGGCGCGAACATCTGGCACGCCTGATCGAGCCGGCCCTGGCTCGTGGCGAGTGGGTTGTTTGTGATCGTTTCAGCGATGCAACCTACGCTTACCAGGGCGGTGGCCGAGGCCTGGATCGTGCCAAATTCCTGGCTCTCGA
>JAGWUW010000260.1 GCA_028868235.1 Betaproteobacteria bacterium
AATGGTATCGCAAGCGTTTGCAAAGCTGCCATGGGAGACAAATGCGTAGTTTTATGTGCCGAATGGCGTGCAACATTATTCCTGCCCAAGATAGTGCTTGGCGTAACGCCCGGCCACCTTGGCCATTGGCATCAGAATAGGCAAATCTGCTGTGTTGAAATCGGGATCCCAAGCTGGCTCGCCGCAAATCCATGCCCCGGCACGCAGATACCCCTTGATCAGCGGCGGAACCTCCGCCGGGCGATCTTGGTGTAACGCGGCCAAAGGCAGCGGACAGCGGGGAAAGACGCGGTACTCTTGTGGCCCAAGGTGATCAGTACTCAAGCGAGTATACAAGCTCGCTGCAGCATGCCCACCGTCGGCCATACTAATCGACGCGCAGCCCATAAGGTAATCATAACCGCGTTCGACCATGAATTGCGCCAGGCCGGACCACAGCAATGTAATGGTGGCACCGGTGCGATAGTCGGGATGAACGCAGGAGCGACCGATTTCGACCAGGCGCGAACGCAAATGCTGCAAGCGGGTCAGGTCGAACTCATTTTCCGAGTAGTAGCCGATCTGTCGAGCATTTTCCGGCGACAGGATGCGATAAGTACCAACAATCTCACTGGTATGCACATCACGGACGACAAGATGCTCGCAATACGGGTCGTAGATGTCGTGATCGACACCTGGGGTGCGGCTGGGCAAATTGGCACCCATCTCACCAGCAAAAATTCGATAGCGCAGGCGCTGCGCGTCGAGGATGTCGTTCTGGCTGCGAGCGAACCCAACGGCCAAGTTTTTCTTATCGGGATGGGCGCGCCCGGCGCCCTTCTGGATATTTTCCATCTTGTTCTCCTTGATTTCCTGAAGAACAAGTCTGGATTACGCTTGTTACACCCGCGTTGCCTAAGAATGACGGCAGTGTTTCAACAAGAAGGAGTCCTTACCAAGGGAGCGAACCAAAGGCTTGGCGGTAGCGTTCGCCGATTTCCTCACGACTGGGTTGGTGATTCTGTCCTCCACGATGGGCAATTTTGATGGCCCCCATCACGGCCGCCAGACGGCCCGTAGTCGGCCAGTCGAAATCATTGGCGATACCGTAGAGTAGTCCAGAGCGGTAGGCGTCGCCACAGCCTGTCGGATCGACGATCTGATCAGCCTCGACACAAGGAATGTCGTAGCGCAGGCCGTTGGCGTAAATTTCCGACCCTTCGCCGCCGCGCGTCACGATCAGCGCCTTGACCTTACCGGCGAGCTGTTCCAGGCTGCGACCAGTACGATCGCACAACAACTTGGCCTCGTAATCGTTGAAACAGGCAAAGTCTGCCAGACTCATGAAATCGAGCAGTTCGTCACCGTTGAACATCGGCATGCCCTGGCCCGGATCGAAGATGAATGGAACGCCGGTTTCCGCAAAGTCGCGGGCATGCTGCATCATGCCCTCGCGGCCATCCGGCGCCACGATGCCGAGCTTGGCATTGGCTTTGGCCACCTTGTTCAGATGGGAAAAACTCATGGCGCCTGGGTGGAAGGCGGTAATCTGGTTATCATCGAGGTCGGTGGTGATGAAAGCTTGGGCAGTGAAGCTGCCGGGCACCTGGCGGACGTGCGTGCGCGTCAGGCCCAGCTTGTCCAGGCGGTCCAAGTAGGGTACTGCATCATCCCCGACTGTCGCCATGATCATCGGATCGCCGCCGAGCAGCATGAGATTGTAGGCAATATTGCCGGCACAACCACCGAATTCGCGACGCATTTCGGGAACCAGAAAAGCCACGTTCAGAATATGAATCTGCTCGGGCAGGATGTGGTTCTTGAAGCGGTCCGGGAAAACCATAATGTTATCGAAAGCCAGCGAACCGCAGATCAATGTGCTCATGATGTATCAAGGATAAAAAATGTAAAGGCGATAGCCGGAGGCGCCTACGTCCTTGGCCTCGATCCACAAGCGGATCGCAACATCACCATTAGGCGGGAAGGTGTCGGCTGTCGTGCCGGGCGGGAGGTATTCGGCGGCGTACATGACGCGCCGGGCAACCACGGCGTCGTTGGTATCGGTCAGGCTCAACTCGAGAGCTGGCCAGGCTTGGGGATAGATTGCACGATTCTTCAGCGTGGCCTGTAGAACGAACAGTCCACGCGCATTGTCGGATTGCAAGTCGGAGGTTTCGATGGAAACCAGTCCGGAATTTCTCGGTAGCGGAATGGTGACACCGAAAAGCCCATACATCGGCTGTACAGACGGTATGCGCAACACGATTTCCGTCCGGTAGTAGTGTAAAACCTGCACCACCAGGGCGATCAACAGCAGCGCCGACACCAGCACGAAAGGCCAGTTAGTACGCTTAGGAGACTCAACATCGAAAACACCACGGCCATCACTGGCCAGCGTGCCAGCTGCCCAGCGATTGTAAGAGCTTGACTCGACCAGTTCGCGGGCTGCAACCAGCCCTGCCTCACGTGCCGCCAGCGTCGACTGCTCGAGGGTTTCGGCACGATTCTCTTCCGCACCCCAGCGGTCCGCCGGACTGGCCACCAGTGTCTCGGCGGCATCGAAACGAACTATCTCGGGGATATCCGTATCTTCCCGAATGCCTAACGGAGGCATCGTCGCCTCATCCAAAACGGCTTCGGGTTCGGCGTCAACCTCAGCTTCAGGCGCGACTACAGGAGGATCAGGCTGCTCCTCCCATTCAAAGTCGCGGCTGACAGGCAGAGTCTCCGACGAATTGAATGATTCGGGTTCGGGTTCGGGTTCGGGTTCGCCAGAGAGCGAAACAAAAGGCATTTCCGGTTCGCCATTCTCTTCAGGCGACTGTTGAGCGAACGACTCCTCGACTGGTGCCGTCACCAGCGTTTCGTCGTTGTCGGATTGCCACTGGTCGAACGCATTGAACACTGCCTGACAATGTCCACAGCGAACCTTGCCGGCCTTACGCCGTAACTGTTCGGAGGTAACACGAAATATCGTGCCACACTCCGGACAGCGAGTTCGCATCAGGGCTTGGTCCCGCTCAGACATACCCAGTCCTCGCGCACGTCAGCTAACTGCAACGGAATCCATTGGGCGTAGATGCCTACAATTTCATCCACCTGCTCGCGCAGGATGCCGGAAAGAGCCAAACGTCCGCCGGGGCGGACATGAGCGCAGATAGCGGGAGCCAGAACGCGCAGCGGATTGGATAGAATGTTGGCCACGACGATATCATACTCGCCGGCGACAGGCACGGCCGAGTCGGCGAATAGCGCAATCACGCCATTGCGCTCAGCATTGGCCTTGGCGGCATCGACGGCTTGCGGATCGATATCGACGCCGGCGACATGTCCTGCCCCCAGACGAGCGGCCGCGATGGCCAGGATGCCCGAGCCGCAGCCGTAGTCGAGTACAGTACATCCATCGGAAACGTTGCGTTCCAGCCATTCCAGGCAGAGCCGTGTCGTCGGATGCGAGCCTGTACCGAAAGCCATACCGGGATCAAGAATCAGGTTTATCGCTGCCGGATCGGGCGACTCATGCCAGGAGGGCACGATCCACAGGCGCTCCGAGACCCGGATCGGGTCGAATTGCGATTGGGTCAGTTGCACCCAGTTCTGTTCAGCCACCGGTTCCACGGAGAAATCCGGAATCCGCGACAGTCCGATGGCCTTTGCCGCCTCGCCGATCACGGCAGCCACATCGGCGTCCGGCTCGAGCAGCACGACAACTTTCGAATGCGTCCAGCCCGGCGTATTGACCGAGCCCGGCTCACCGAACTGCGGCTGCTCGTCCGGCGTGCCGGCATCGGCATCTTCGATACAGGCAGACAGTGCTCCTACCTCGAGCAGGGCATCGCACATCGGCTCGGCGTGCGGCGCATCGGTCAGAAAGCTGACATTTTGCCAGGACATCGCTTACGCCTTGACCTCGTTCTTGTCCGCCAGCTTGTGCTCAAGGTAGTGAATGCTAGTGCCGCCCTCGACGAAACGGGCATCCAGCATCAGCTCCTGGTGCAACGGAATATTGGTCTTGATGCCCTGGATGCTCATCTCGGACAGTGCGATGCGCATGCGGCGGATGGCCTGCTCGCGGGTGTCGCCATAGGAAATCACCTTGGCCACCATCGAATCATAGTGAGGCGGAACACGATAGCCTTGGTAGATATGTGAATCGACGCGGATGCCCGGGCCACCCGGCGGGTGATAAAACTCGACATTGCCGGGAGAAGGCACGAACGTGAAG
>JAGWUW010000261.1 GCA_028868235.1 Betaproteobacteria bacterium
TGGATCGACAAGTGGGCCTGGCGCGGCATCCGCGTGCTGACCCTGGTCGGCATGATGATGGACTACATGCTGCCGAAGCGCGTCATGAGCTGGAAGGAAGCCTGGGAAATCTACTTCGAGCAGAACGGCGGCGCGCTGTTCAACGACCTGGCCAAGTACGGCATCAAGGTACCGGACTGCATCACCCAATGCACGGTCGACAAGGAACACATCTCCCACCAGGCCTGGTGCACGTTCTACCAGTACGCCCACGCTTCCGGCTTCCACACCTGGCTGCCGAATGCCGAGGAAATGGACTGGCTGTCCGCCAAGTACCCGAACACCTTCGATAAGTACTACCGTCCGCGCTTCGAAAAGTGGCGCGAAATGGCCGACAAGGGCGAGCGCTTCTACAACAACACGCTGCCCATGTTGTGCCAGGTCTGCCAGATCCCGATGGTGTTTACCGAGCCGGACGACCCGACCAAGATCTGCTACCGCGAGTCCGACTATCAGGGCGAGAAGTACCACACCTGTTCGGACGGCTGTAAGCACATCTTCGACGACGAGCCGGAGAAGTATATCCAGGCCTGGCTGCCCGTCCATCAGATCTACATGGGTAACTGCTGGCCGGAAGGAACCGACCCGACGGCCGAAGGCTTCGATCCGATGGCCAAGGTGCTCGAGTGGTATCACCTGGAGAACGGCAAGGACAACCTGGACTATGAAGGGTCCGCCGACCAGGCCAACTTCGCTGCGTGGCGCGGTGCGGCAACGCAAAACACCTGACCGATCACAACCGGAGGAGGGCCTGGTGCCCTCCCGACAAGAATTTAGGAGACGAACATGGCTGTCAAAGCCCTTAGCGAATACAACTTCCCGGCTGCCGATACGCAGGACAAGTTCCATGGCAACCAGCTGCTCTACGTCGGCTGGGACGACCACCTGATGTTCTGCGCACCGTTTGCCTACTGCATCCCGCCGAGCACCAAGTTCTCGGAACTGGTCGAGAAGCACCTGCCGCATTCCTACAGCCGTCACCCGGACTGGGCGAAGGTCGATTTCAGCAAGGTGGTCTGGCTCAAATCCGGCAAGCCGTTCCAGCCGGACATGAACAAGACGCTGGCCGAGCTGGGCCTCAAGCACAAGGACGTCCTGCGCCTGCAAACCCCGGGCCTGAACGGCAACGGCACTTACTTCTGATTCGAGGGCGGCATGAGTTACGAACTGACCATCGAACCGCTTGGCCAGACGATCGAAGTCGAGGATGGCCAGACTATCCTCGATGCCGCCCTGCGCGCCGGCATCTACCTCCCACATGCCTGTTGCCACGGCCTGTGTGCAACCTGCAAGGTGCAGGTGACCGACGGCGAAGTCGATCACGGAGAAGCCTCGACCTTTGCCTTGATGGATTTCGAGCGCGAGGAAGGCAAGTGCCTGGCTTGCTGCGCCCGGCTGGAATCGGACGTGGTGATCGAGGCGGAGATCGAGGACGATCCCGACTCGCTGAACCTGGCTGTCGAGGACTACGAGGGCGAAGTGGTCAGGATCGAATCTCTGACGCCAACGATCAAAGGTATCTGGATCAAGCTGGATCGACCAATGAAGTTTCAGGCCGGCCAGTACGTCAATCTGGAAGTCGATGCCTTGGGCGGCCAGTCGCGTGCTTTCTCGCTGGCAAATGCACCGCAGACCGATGATGTCGTCGAATTGAACGTGCGCATCGTGCCGGGCGGCCAGGTCACCACCTGGCTGCACGAGCAGCTGAAGGTGGGTGATCGCCTGAAATTCACCGGGCCGTACGGTCGTTTCTTCGTCAAGAAATCGGCCAATGTGCCGCTGGTCTTCATGGCCGGCGGCTCTGGCTTGTCCAGCCCGAAATCGATGATCGAGGACCTGCTCAGCGAAGGCTGCACCCTGCCGATCACGCTCGTCTATGGCCAGCGCAGTCGCGCCGAACTGTATTACGACGCCGAATTCCGTGCCTTGGCCAAGAAATATCCGAACTTTTCCTACGTGCCGGCATTGTCCGAAGAGCCGGGCGGGTCCGATTGGGATGGTGCGCGCGGTTTCGTGCACGAGGCCGCCAAGGTGCATTTCGATAATGATTTCCGCGGGCACAAGGCTTATCTGTGCGGCCCGCCGGCCATGATCGAGGCCTGCATCACCACCTTGATCCAGGGGCGGCTGTTCGAGCGCGACATCTATATGGAGAAGTTCTTCTCCGCGGCAGATGCCTCGCAACAACTGAAAAGCCCGCTGTTCAAGAACATCTGATCGGCAACGGAGCGGCCATGATCTATTTCAACGTGCGGATCGAGGAAACCGGCGAGACCTTTCGTTGCTCACCCAACGAATCCTTGCTTGTCGGCATGGAGCGCCTGGGCAAGAAGGGCATTCCAGTCGGCTGCCGGGGTGGCGGCTGCGGCGTATGCAAGGTGGAGATTACCTCGGGCGACTACGTCAAACGGGTGATGAGCCGCGATTACGTTAGCGTCGAGGATGAGGCGGCAGGCCGTGTACTGGCCTGCCGGGTCAAGCCGGCCAGCGACATCACCTTGCGGGTGCTCGGCAAGATGGCGAAAAACGTCTGCCGGACGTCGGCGACCCAAGGAGTTGCGGCCGCCGTTTAGCGGCCGAAACGGTCATGCCTGCAGCTTGGCGTTCAGTTGTTCAGCCGGAATGGCCTGGACCGAGCGGAAGGTCAGCAGGATGTGCTCGGACAGGATGGCCGCTGCCTTGTCGGCTTCGCGATTGATTGCGGCGTGGAGCAGCGCTTCGTGTTCGACATGAATATCGCGCGGAATTGGTTGCAGGTAGAGCGACAGACGTCGATAGCGCTCGGCCTGATGGTAGAGGATGGAGAGGAAATGCTTGAGCCAGCGGGAAGGGCAGGCGGCGATCAGGACTTCGTGAAATATCCGGTTGCGCTCTTCCCATTCTTCTCGGATTTCGCTGCCGATCCGTTTTTCCTCGGCCTTGGCCAGGCGGTGGAAAGCGGCGACGAGGTCGGCTTCCCAGGCATCGTCACCCATCGCGATGGACTGGCGCAGGGCCTCGCATTCGAGCATCACGCGGGTCTGGGCGATGTCCTCGAAGTCAGCCAGCGACACCGGGGCCACTCGGAAACCGCGTTGCCCTTGGCTGACGACCAGGGCGTCAGCGATGAGTAGGGAAAGCGCCTCGCGCAGCGTGCCGGCGCCGACCCCATAGTTGTCCTTGAGGTGCTCGACGCGGAGCTTCTCATCGGGGGCGAGATTGCCTTCGATGATGTCCCGGCGCAGGGAGCGATAGGCGGATTCGACCAGGGTTTTTGGTTCAGGCAGGCCTTCGACGGCAGTGTTGTTCATGATTTTTGAATAGCTGACGGGAAACGGACAGGAAAATTTTAACCCGATATTAGAGATTTTCGGGTGAGTTTAAAAATCTCGAGAAAAGTTGTTGACATCGAGATTGATCGTAAATATCGTTATGGTAAATCGGTTGCACAGATTTTTGTGTAGTCATCACACTCAAAAAACAGGAGAAGACAAATGGCAATGACTGGCGTACTTCGTCCCGGACACGCTCAGATGCGGGTCCTCGACATTGAAGAAAGCGTTGATTTCTATTCGAATGTGCTGGGCCTGATCGAAACCGGTCGCGATGCCCAGGGCCGTGTTTATTTCAAGACCTGGGAAGAGCGCGATCACAACAGCGTGATCCTGCGTCAGGCCGATACCGCCGGCATCGACTTCTTCGCCTTCAAGGTCGATAGCGATGCGACACTGGCCAAGCTGGAGAAGGATCTGAACGCCTATGGCGTTGCCACCAAGCGCATCCCGGCTGGCGAGTTGCTGGAAACCGGCGAGCGCGTGCGCTTCACGCTGCCGACCGGCCACGACATCGAGCTGTATGCGCAAAAGAGCGCTATTGGCAACGAGATGGGCGAGCTGAATCCGGAAGCCTGGTGTGCCTCCGCCGAAAAGGGCATCGCCCCGATCCGTCTCGACCACTGCCTGCTCTACGGTCCGGACATCGAAAAGGCCCAGGCTATTTTCCAGGACGTGCTCGGCTTCTTCCTGGTTGAACACATCGCGCTGGATGACAACCAGGATCTGGCGATCTGGCTGTCCTGCTCGACCAAGGCACACGACATCGCTTTCGTCCGCCATCCGGAGCCGGGCAAGCTGCACCACGTTTCCTTCCTGCTGGAAACCTGGGAGCA